>JAHDCJ010000027.1:23218-51296 GCA_020629935.1 Saprospiraceae bacterium
GGGGGGATGGGGGTTAGCATCTGGCTGATTTTCTTTTTTTGCCTATCCGGTCTTTGTCTATTATCTTTTGGATGTAGTCTTTGGCTAAGGGTACTTTACAGGAGGTTTCTCCCATATTTACGGTGACCTTTCCTATTGCAGTGGCTGCTTGGGTTGCTTTGGGAGTTAATGCTTTTACATAACTTCCGACCGCAATGATAAAACCATTCATGGCATAGCTTGTTCGGTTTTTGGCATCGTGGACTTCTTTTTCTGCACGGTCAATTAAACCAGAAAAAAGATCAACATCTATTTCTTCATCAGGTTTAATGCCTACATAAGAAGCTAATGTCGCCCAACCTGCAGCAGCAATATTTTCTTTTTTGGAATCAATCCATTTTAGTCCTAATTCGATGGCATAGGGTGTTTCAGAAGCAACCCAAGGAACAGTAAATTCGCTAATCATATACCAATACGCTTCCTTTACCCATCGCTCTAAATCTTTCTTAGAAATTTGAGTTTCGTCGGCCATCAATCCTGCAAGATACATCGCATCTGAATTACCTGTAGCATATAATTCAAGAGAGAGCTCATGATTTTTTTTAGTCTTCTTTAAAATCTTTTTTAAGTCTTGAACTTTCACTCCAAAGAATGGTTCTTTAGCTCCATGCTTCATCAATACCTTTTTGGTCTGATCACTACCATAACCTTCCAATGCTTTCATTATTTCGTTTACTGTCATGATTTCTATGCTTTTAATTTATAATCCGCATTGTAAATTACAAAAAAAAATTGATGTGATTTAAAACTTGATATTAAAAAATCCATTGGGGCTTAGTGGAATACCAGGAGTAAATAAATTTTCGTTATTCTCTAGATTGACAAAGTTGTTAAATTTAATATTATAGTGATTGGTCGCATTAAGTAAAGAGACTCCAAATTCTAGGCTAATTTTAGGGAATGACCATTTGTACATTAGAGCAAAATCGAAACGACTATAGTTTGGTGTTTTTATGAAATCATTATCTTCATTTGAAATTTGTAGCCCTGTCCCGAATACATAATTTAAAGAAATATAAAACGGATGAAAGTTCAACATGCCCACCGTTTTCAATTCGAATCGTTGATCTTGCGGTGCGTGTTGATAAGTAAAATCTCCATCTTTTTTGAAACGTTCTTCGGTTTTCCCTAAGCTGTATGCCAAGCCAAAATTATGTTTCTTTATTTGTTTTTTAATTTGAAAATCTATGCCCATACTGCGTGCATCGCCAAAATCTAATATGACTTCGCCCGTAGATGTATTATTGGTAAATCGTTGTAGGTTATTAATTTTTTTGTAAAATAAATCCACTTCAATCGTCCAATTTTTCTTTTGGTAAACGCCACCTAATACGGTATGTTGACTACTCAATAAGGCACTTTGGTTTTTGTTATAAATATCCCAAAAATAAAACCGATGATTTTGTTCATTTATAAATGGATGCTCGCCTATATATTGATGATAAAGCCCATAAGCTGCGAATAATCTAAAAGGGGCTTTGGCTTGATAATGCAACTGAATTCGCGGTTGGACCGAAGGTCTTCCTTGAATTGGAATAATAGCTTTTATTCCAGGCTCAATTTGCCATCCTTTAGCGATGTGAATTCGATCTTTAATATACCATTCGGTGCGTTGCAGATGTTCTATATTTTCTTTGACTTCGGTGGCAATGGTATCTGATTGGAAGCCAGATGAATTTCCTATAAATTGTCCGCCTACGTCGAGCGTATGTCTTTTATTAGAAAAAAGCTGATGATTAATTTTTAAGGAAATTTCGGAGATGGTATTTTGAACATTCGATTTAAAAACCTCTTCATTGGTTTCGGTAAAAGAATCAAAAGTTTGCAATACAATGTTTGAATTATTCTTTAAATAAGAATAGGCCAAGGTCAAATGACTTTGACTATTATTTTTCCATTTTTTTTGATATTGAAAAGAAGCACCTGCCAAATTAGATTGTAGATAATTATTTAGAACCACTTCTTCTGTATTGTTCTTCACTAGACTTTCATTTTGATCATTATTGCCTAGAAAATGGAATGCATAAGAATCCCCCTTTTTCGTTTGTCCTGTCAGTTTCAAATTTAAATCTCCAAAATTGGATTGAATTTCGTTTGTTGATGCTTTCGCTTTTCTACCAAGGTTTGGCAATTCGAAAAGTGATTTACGAAAAGAAGCTTGCAAAGCGACACGACCTTTAATTGGTATATTCACTAAGGCACTTACCGTACGGTTATTTAAATGCACTTCACTATGAAGTTGATCAACACTTCCTCTCTTCCCTGTGATTTGAACGAGCCCACCAATACGATCTCCAAGATGCACTTGGTAGCCTCCTTTATGGATTTCAACATCACTAATCAGCAATGGATTTACCGTTCCAATTTCTTCATTAAGGCTACTGGTATTGAATAAAGTAATTCCATCAAAAACGATTTGGGTTTGACCTTTGTACGATCCCCAAATAAAAAAATCTTGACTTTGTTCTCCTGCTGCCAGCACTCCTGATTGAAGGCGCATATAATTAAATAACCTATGATCTGAACTTCCAGGTAAGAAAGAAGCGATTTGATGGTTTACTTTGGCAACGCCAATTTTATTAGGTAATAAACTCATCGGTTTAGGATTCGCTAATACAACGAGTTCTGTTAATCCAATAGCATCTGGATTCAAAATAATTTGTTGAGATGAATTGGCTGGATATATGGTGTCTAGCCCGAAATATCCTAAATGCGCAATGCGCACTTTTATGGTAGGATTATTACTATTAAAATGAAAGCGCCCGTTTTGATCGGCATTCAAACCATTTCCATCTACCGCAATGGAAGCAAAGGGCAAAGGCTCTGCGGATGTTCCATCTAATATTTGTCCACTAAAATGAAAGTTCTTATTTGGTGTCTTTTCTTTAACCGTTTTTTTAAAAATGAAATAAACTTCATCTTCTATTTTATAGGCTAAATCGCAAGACTGAAGAATACGCTCTATTAAAAGATTTTTGGTTTTAAAATCACCTACAAGATTAATTTTACAGGCCTTGGCAATTTGATCATTAAATGAAAATTGGATATGATATCTTTCTTCTAAATCAAAAAGCACATTAGTTAGTGATTGATCACTCGCATTGATTTTAAAACTTTGACTGTAGAGATTACTAGAAAAAATCAAACTGATTGATAAAACAATAAAGTAGATTCTACATTGCAAAGATGAGGAAGTTTTTATTCTGAAAAAATTCGATAATTCTTGTCATCGATTTTAGCCAATTTAAACGAATAAGATTTGAGGACCAAACGCAAGGTAGATTCTGCATCTAACCCTTTTTTAAATGATCCAGAATATTTCAACTTCTCCCAGTTTTCGATTTCATTATGGACTTGAATATCATACTCCTTTTCTATCGTTTGCATGACTTCGGTTAAGGGAGTGGATTTAAAGGAAAATCTTTCTATTTTCCAAGCTAACGCTTCCATTTCAGAAGCGGAAGAATTGACGAAGATTTGATTTTTTATTTCGGCAGACATATTGGGTGTTAGGATGACTGCTTTATTACTCTTATTATCGGCCACTTTTACTTTACCTGTTTTACAAAACACTTGGTAGCTATTGTTTTTGGTAGAGATATTAAAACTAGTACCGAGTACTTCGGTGGTTCCTTTATTCGATTTTACAGCAAAGGTTTTTCCTTTTTTTACTTGAAAAAAAGCTTCCCCTTCAAAGCTTATTTCTCGGTTGAATTTCCACCAATAGGGTTGATAGGAAATGTTGGATGCTTTATTTAGGGTAACCTCAGAACCATCAGGTAATAAGTAAGCGACTATTTCACCTTGTGTTTGTATCGTAGTTGTATAAAATCGACTAAACAATCCTGCGCCTAAAAGAAGAAGTACAGAAGCTGCGATTGCGAATTTCACTGTGGGGAAAGATCTAACTTTGGCAGAAGTCGGAATCGTTTTTACATCATCTATTTTAGACGACAAACTAGCCCAAATGTCTTCCTTCGATTTGGAGAAAGAAGGTTGAATTTGATTAAAAAGAAGATGTTCTTCTTTATGCGCTTGTAGTAGAGGTTTTTCCATTGGGTATTAATTGTTGTTTTAAAGAAGCAATGGCTTGCGTCATTCTTTTTTCAATAGCTTTGACACTGAGATCGAGACGTTCGGCAATTTCTTTGTATGTCAATTCATCAATTCTGTTCATTAAAAAAACGACGCGTTGTTTTTCGGGTAGAAGCGCTAAAGCTTTTTCATATTTTGTTTTAAGTTCTTCGTAGTAGATGGCTTCTTCGGCATTTGCTTGATGGAAATCAAAGGATAAGCTTTGGGTATAATTTTCAGCGACTTTATTTTTTCTGAAATGACTAATGAATAAATCACTCGCTATTTTATAGAGTAAATTTTTAGTTCGGGTTCCTTCGTATTTGATTTGTTTTTCCCACAGTTTGAGAAAAACTTCTTGTGTAATATCGGAAGCCAAATGTTCATTTCCAGAGCGGTAGTACAGGTATTTCCGAATAGGTTCGAAATACTGATCGAAGCAAACTTTGAATTCTTCTTTGGTCAATGGTTTGGGTTTTAAGAAGATTCCCGACTCGAAGTCGGGAATCTATATTTTTAACCTAAATAAGGAATACCAAGCGTTTACTTTTCTAAGCTGAAGTAGTATGGTTCCTCACTATCTGCTGTGTACTTTACTGCTTCACTATCACAGGTACCGTCACCATAATCTATGGTAGCTACCCATTCTCCTTTTTTGTAGAATTCTATAGTACCTGCAACGATGTAATCACAATCGTCTGTTTTAACTAAAGGCTCACCAATAATTTTGATGTAGTCACATTTGTCTTCCTTTTTGTTACAGTCATCTGCTTTATCTTCTTTAAGCTCCACCAATTTATCTCCATCGGCATCTGTTAAAGTTACTTTATCATTGTCTCCATTACCAAAATCTAATTTTGTTTTTAAGATGCCGTTTTCTCGGTATTCTACTACACCTGTTACGAAAGCACCTCGTTCGCCAGATCGTTCTAAGGTAGTGGTTTCCACACGCTCATAATTAGATGAAGTTAAGGATACAATACTCTCTTGATTGATGGCTTCATCTACGATATCAAAACTATCTTTAAAATTTGATTTTTCACAAGAAGAAAACATAAAGAGTGCAAGTGCGGCAAATAAAAAGAACATTGATTTTTTCATAAATAGTTATTTTAGAATTAAGTGTTTTAATTAAGTTACGCTATTATACCGCAGAAGGTGAGCTCTACCCTACTTTTTTTTAAAAAAAATAAAAAAACGTTTCAAATCCCCTAAATACTTGACGCTGCGAAAGGGATAGTAACGGAATGCACGGAGCGCAGCGAGTACATTATAGTGGAAAGCCCGACCCTGTGGGATTTTAGACCACAGGGTTTCGCCCAAAAATTAATCTAATTGTTCAAATGTCCAATCTATCGTTTTTTCCAACAAATTATGCTTCAATAGGAGAATAGAATCGGGTATTCCTGCAGTAGGAAATTGGCTATTCCAAAGCGTATTAGAAGTAATTCCAGAACCTAAAAACTGCACACCTTCTGGAGATAAATAGTTATATGTAGAAGCTTCTTGTCCAAAATCACCTGCAATATGGATGACTTCTACTCCGCGTTGTTCTACCATGGTTAAAAGCGGATAAACCCCCGTAAAATAGGTTAGTTCAGGATCGAAATTGAATCTATAAAATGAAAAATCGCCATTACTATAATCGCCAATATCGTTGACTTGATCTGCTAGGTTCCAAACTGCATGATGGGTTAAAACGACTAAATGGGAAGAAGAGGAAATGGTATCACAAACGGTTTCTATGAGTTCGTATTGTGCTTTCACATTGAGGGTATCATAGTCACCAAATTGAGAAAACGTGGTATTTAGGACAAGCAAGGTGATTCCATCAAAATGATCTGTGTAAAAAGTTGGTCTTTCCTTTATGTCTTCAATCCAATCTACATTACCATTTCGGATATCATGGTTACCTAAAGTCCAATGTGTGGTTGGGTCGCTGAGATCAAACAGGCTATCGATATGGTAAAGCGTTTCTATGTCGGCGGTAGTTTCTGCACAGATATCTCCACCTAGCCAAATTTGGTCATAAGGACTTAAATCTAAAGCTTGTACGCGAAAATCGACTTGGGTATTATCTTCATAGATATGTCCAAGAAAAATGTAATCTTTTTCTGTTATGGGCATTGGTAAATCCTCTAATGTATCGGATGTACAACCTGACAGGAAGATAAGGGCAAGACCTAAAACCCATTGAATATTTTTAAAAGATAGCTGCATAAAAGAATCGTTTATTGGCCTTGTTTTTGTGGCTATATCTAGTAAATATAAGTATATATATTTTAACCTCAAAGACAAAAACCATGAAAAAAATTCTTCTTTTTTTATCGATTATTGCTTTTCTATTTGTCATGGACTCATGTAAAAAAGATCCTATTGACCCTGTGGATCCTCCTGAGGAAGAGGTTTCTTTTCTAGGCAATTATGCTATTCAATCGACTCATACGTTTGGTCTTGTCCCAGTGTATGATTCGGTAGGATTTGCAATCGATTATGAAGAAAGCACATCAATTATAACCGATACGATTTCAATAAGTCAACTTTCGAATACGGATTCTTTATATATTGAATCTTTATTATTTTCTTGGCATGGAGTTAAAATAAACGTTAAAGCCACGATGCAAAATGATTCGCTTAATATCATTCATGACTATAGTAATTCTGTTCGGAACAATTATATCAGAGGGATGGTATGGTTAGACTCGGATAGTATTTTTTTAGACTATCGTTGGGATAGAAGTGACATTTGGTCAGTGGGTGCAGTTCCTGAATATGGGAAAGTTTTTAGTCGCGGTGTACTCATAGAGTAAGTGTTATTATTAAGGTAAAAGTCATTCCTCGCTTCTTTTTTGGGTCAAAAACTCAAAATCCGAGGTAATTTTGTCCTTTCATACATATTTTTAATATACGATTTTGGTGTTATTCTATACTTCAAAATCGTTATTATGCCAAAAGAAAATAAAAAAGATTTATTATACTTATCATTGATTTGGGCGGCTTGTATTCTGCTAGTTAATCCGATAGGTGACTTCCCATTAAATGATGATTGGGCCTATGCCTATAGTGTACAATCATTGGTCAATCATAACGAATTATTTTTTCACGAATGGGGGGCAATGACTTTGCTTGTCCATTCTTTATGGGGTGCTTTATTTTGTAAAGTATTTGGTTTTTCATTTACCGTACTACGTTTTTCTACGTTGGTCTTAGCTTGGTTAGGCACCTTGTGGAGTTATCAACTATTTAGAGAGGTAAATTTTTCTAGACAAATTGCCTTTGGGGCTAGTTTGGTTATTCTATTCAATCCTTTTTATTTTCTTCATTCCTTTAGTTATATGACCGACGTTCCTTTCTATTTTTGGGTTATTGGATTAAGCTATTTTATTATTAAATCATTAAAGGAAAATCACAATAAATATCTAATACCCATTATTGTATTTTCTATTTTAGCGGTGTTGGTTCGTCAAATTGGATTATTATTTCCTTTAGGTTATTTATTGGTCATCTGGCTTAAAGATCGGATGCAAACGAGGCAATCTTTGTTGGGTACATTGCCTTTTTTATTTTCTTTTTTGAGTTATTATTTACTATCTGCATTTCGGGTGATGCATTGGGGACAATCACCTAATTATCGTAGTTTAGGAAGCTTGTTTGATAATATCTTTAATGGCACATTATATCTTTCCATTCATACCTACCTACCTGGTTATTTCGCCATTTTTGGTTTTTTCTTACTTCCATTATTGATTTATATTTTGTATCAAATATTTCATTTCAATTCAAGAAAGTTGCTCTTATCATTTGGTGTAATTACTTTAATTTTGAGCATTCCATATTGGGACAATTATAACCATGTATTTATTGGTAATATTTTTCGAAATCTAAGTTTAGGATTAACTGATTTGCATTACGAAGGGAATCCTCCTGCCCGTGTTGGTCATTATGATTGGGGTAATATTTCACTCATTGGGTTTATCGCTGGACTAGGTATTGTTTTTTCATTATTTATTAAATCCTATCATGCTATTCAATGGATATTTAAACCGACTAATAAGCAATCCAATTGGGTTATGGTCTTTGGTCTTTTATCCTTTTTCATGTACTTTATTTTTCTATTATTGTTTGAGGTACATTTTGATCGATACACTTTAATTGGTCTACCTTTTTTAATTCTTGCACTCGTTCCAACAGGTAGAACAAGGAGTTTACCTCGTTCTATTAAAATAAGTATTGGAATAAGTTTATTCTTATTAAGTACATTGGTGCTTATTTTAACTAAAGATTATTTATCCTGGAATCGAGCACGTTGGGAATTATTAAAATTTACCCAAGAAGAGCAAATTGATCCTACAAAAGTAATTGGAGGATTCGAATGGGAAGGAATGCATTATGAACAATTAGGCGGTATTTCTAAGCAAAAAAATAATGCGCCTCCGTATATCATCACTTTTTCTTCTTCTCGAAAAGGAGAATGGGTTCGTTCTGCGAATTATTATCGATTGCTTCCACCTAAAAAAGATTCGATAGTCTTGCGAAAATTTTATTAAGGGTTCTTTTATTTATTTGTAGAAAGTATTAGATCTGCTCCTTTTTCTGCAATCATAATGGTGGCGGCATTGGTATTTCCAGACACGATCTTGGGCATAACGGAAGCATCAATCACCCGTAAGTTTTCAATGCCTCTTACTTGCAATTGAGGATTAACTACAGCCATTTCATCAGTCCCCATTTTGCATGTACCTACTGGATGAAAAACCGTTTCTAGGGTTTCTAACATGTAATTCATTATCGCTTCATCAGAAGGATTGCTTGCTGGTTTTAGGTAGCTTTTTATTTGTTTTGAAAAAGGGGAAGCCTTTAATACTTCGATGGCGATTTTGCTTGCTTCCAATAAGACTTTTCGATCTTCCTCCGCTTGTAGAAAGTTAGGTTGAATTTGAACTTTGTCTTGAATATTTTTGCTCCGCAATTTAACATGACCTCTACTTTTGGGACGAAGTAAGGTAGGCATGATGGTAACACCATCTGTAGTGGGATAGGTATTGACATCATAAATATCTGTACTCAAATCATCATTTCCATGCAACGCTGCAAAATGTAATTGATAGTCTACTCGATCAGGACTTTGCGAAGTACTACCAAAAGCTACGGACTCTAATGGACTTATGGTAAGTGGTCCTTTTTTACCAAAAATATATTGAGCTAAACCTTTGATTTGATACCGAATTTTTAAATTATGATTTTGGGCATCTTGTTTTTTAGTGAGTGCACTTACTCCATAAAAAAGATGATCTTGGAGGTTCTCCCCTACCCCTGGCAAATCTTTTACACATTCGATTTGGTGGCTTTTTAATTCGGTTTTATTTCCGATTCCAGACAACATTAAAAGTTGAGGAGAATTGAATGTCCCTGCGGAGATTATAATTTCTTTTTTTACGGCAAAAATTTGAACTTGTTGCTTAACCATCACTTCTACCCCAATTGCTTTATCTTTTTCGACAATCACTCTTTTCGTAGTAGAGTGAGTAATCACGTCCAGATTTTTACGCTTCAATACGGGTTTCAAAAAGGCGGTAGCCGTACTATTTCGCTTTCCATTTTTTATCGTGAATTGAAAATAACTTGCGCCTTTTTGGTTTGCTCCATTATAGTCTTCGTTATAGTTAAAACCTACTTCTTTACATGCCTCAATAAAGGTAGTAGCATAAGGTGTTTTGAATCTTTTTGCTTGACCAACATTTAACAGTCCATTTTTATTATGAAAGGCATTTTCGAAATCTTCATGATGTTCTGATTTTTTAAAATATGGAAGTACTTCATCATAAGACCAACCTATATTTCCTAATGCTGCCCAATCATTAAAGTCTTCTTTATTACCTCGAACATAAGCCATATAATTTGTCGAGCTACAGCCGCCTAATGTCTTGCCGCGTGGCAGATATATCTTCCGATTAAGAACATGTTTTTGTGGTTCCGTTTCAAAGCCCCAGTCTACTTTAGTGCGATGTAATTTTCCGCAACCTGCGGGGATATGAATAAATGGATTTTTGTCTGGGCCACCTGCCTCTATAAGTAATACTTGATGTGCAGGATTTGTTGAAAGTCGATTGGCTAAGACGCAACCTGCGGAGCCTGCCCCGATGATAATATAGTCGTATGTTTTCTTCATATTTCTTTGGACTGCGGAGGCAATGTTTTTTTAATGGGCGATATGTAATATATTTGGGGCAAGGAGACGTATGCAATACGCCTGAACGGGAAATCATTTTATAATGAATGGCAGAGCGATTGTATTGAGAGATATGCCATTGGGTGTGTTAAAGTTTTCAAACGTTTTTTGATCTTTATGAAAAGGATGATTTTCTAGTTCTTCGAGTTCTAGTATTGGAGCGACACATACATCTTTTCCTTTTAATAAGGCGGTCCATTCATCTCTAGTTTTTGTTTTAAAAAGCTGCATTACCTCTTCCTTTGGGAAAGCAAAATTCATGAGTTCTGTTTGATTATCTCTTCTCCATTCTTTTTTCCCTAATGCGTCACAGAGGTTATTCCAAAATTTCATTTCCATTGCGGCGACAGAAAGCCATTGATCATCAGCACATTGATAGGCGGCGTAATTGACTGCTGTTTTTCCATTTAAAATATTAACTACTCGATAGTCTAACTCACTTGCATGTAAGCCATATGGAATGGCAAGCAATGGTGTTACCGATTGACTCATAGCGACATCCACATAAGTCCCTTTCCCCGTACGTTCTTTTTTTAAGAGTGCAGCTTGAATAGCCATGACTGCCATATATGCTCCACTAATATCTGCAAACTGTGTATCAGGGATGATGGGTTCTCCTTGTTTGTCTTTGACCAAAGACATGATACCGCTGTAAGCTAGATAATTAAAATCATGGCCTGCCTCTTGGGCATATGCACTATCTTGTCCATACCCTGTAAGTGAAACATAAACAATTGCTGGATTTATCTTTTTGATTTCTTCATAACCTAAGCCCCAAGCATCCATAGCTCCAGGACGAAATTGTTCGATTAAGGCATCTGCACTTTTAATTAACTCAATGACTTCCGCTTTTCCTTCTTCTAAATTATAATCAATTGATTTTAAAATTTTATTGTGATTGAGTTGATGAAATAAAGCAGAAGCTCCATCTATATTTTTCAAGCTGAATCGAGCATAATCCATTCTCTTCGGACTTTCTATTTTAATAACTTCCGCGCCCATTTGAGCAAGTAAGTGTGTACTTACTGGCCCGGGCAATAGGCGTGTAAAATCTATTATTTTTATTCCATCGAGCATAGGTATTATTTTTCAAATTCAAAATCATGTACCGATTTTCCTTCCTCAGCCAAAGCCATTAGACTTGCGGGCACTTCCCATCGCGGGCCAAATTCTTTTTTAAATTGATCACAGTCGGCTACGAATTGTTGAATCCCCACATAGTCGATATAAGAGATGGCGCCTCCCGTATAAATAGGAAACCCCCAACCCAATACAGAGCCAATATCTCCATCGATAGAAGAACGCAATACGCCTTCATTTAGGCATCGAAAACTTTCTAAGGCCTGACGATGCATAATACGTTTAGTTACGATATCTTTTGGCAATGTGTCTGTGTTAGCATTATATTTAGTAGCTAGTTTTTTCCACAATTTCTTTTTTTCTCCTTTAGGATAATCATAAAATCCAGCTCCATATTTTTTACCTTTTCGGTCTTCATTATCAATTAAATCTTTGAGCATTTTATAAGATCGTTCTTGTGCTTCTGTTTTCTGTGTAGAAGGATTACTTTCATGTACATGGACACTAAGAGTAAGCGTCACTTCATCATGCACGGCCAATGGACCTACGGGCATTCCTTGTTTTTTAGCAAGGGTTTCAATCATAGGAGCAGGTACGCCTTCCTCTAACAAAAACATTCCTTCAGTTACATAAGTACTGAAACAACGAGAAGTAAAAAATCCGCGTTGATCATTGACTACGATTGGAATTTTGCCAATGGCTATGGTATAATCTACTGCGGCAGCGATCGCTTTATCGGATGATTTTTCGCCAACAATAATTTCTACCAAAGGCATTTTATCTACGGGAGAAAAGAAATGAATACCGATAAAATTTTCGGGTCTTTCAGAAGATTGAGCAAGCAAGGTAATAGGAATAGTAGAGGTGTTCGATGCATAGATTTTATCCTTTGCCAAAACCGATTCGGTTTGCTTTGTTACGGTATCTTTTAATTTAGGATCTTCGAAGACCGCTTCGATCACAAGATCGCAACCTTCCATTTGACTAGGGTCATCTGTTGTCGTAATATTGGACAACAATTTATTTTTCTTTTCCTCTGTTGACCGTCCTCTTGCGATCGCTTTATCTAGTAGTTTGGTAGAGTAAGCTTTGCCCTTTTCTGCCGACTCTTTGGTGATGTCTTTTAATACCACTTCCATTCCTGCTTTGGCAGAAACATAAGCGATTCCTGCGCCCATCATTCCAGCACCTAAGATACCTAATTTTTTAATTTCATATGTAGGTTCTGCTTTGGGTCTTGCTTTGCCTTTTTTAGCTGCTTGCATTCCGAAGAAGCCCGTACGAATCATATTTTTTGCTTCTGGAGCTTGACAAATTTTGGTAAAATAACGTGCTTCAATTTCTAGTGCTCGGTCTATTGGAATTTGTAATCCATCATGTACAACGCTTAGAATATATTTTTGTGCTGGATAATTTCCATGTGTCATTTTAGAAATATTTCCTACTGCCCCCATTAAGGTTTGTGCGCCTTTGGGCGACCATAAATTGCCTCCGGGTATTTTGTGTTTTTTATTATCCCAAGGTTGTACGGGGTTAGGATTATCTAGAATCCATTGTTTCGCTTTGGCTTGTAAATCTTCTATAGAATCAGCTAATGCATCTACAAGGCCAACCTTTAACGCTTGTGGTGGTCGAGATTCTTTTCCTTGGAGCAAGTGCATTAATCCGTTTTGGATTCCCATAAGGTATGGGGCTTTTGCGGTACCGCCACCTCCAGGCAACAATCCGACTTTTGCTTCTGGAAAGCCTAATTTTATTTTAATATTATTGAGTACAATTCGATGATGGCAAACTAGGCAAAGTTCCATTCCTCCACCTAAAGCCGTTCCATTAATTGCGGCTACAAATGGTTTTCCTCCAGTTTCGATGCTTCTTAGTTTTTGGTGCATTTCTAGCAGCCCGTTTAAAAAGACTTGGGCATCTGGAATTGGTTTTCCGAGCATTCTCAAATCTCCTCCAGCCATAAATACTTTTCGATTGGAAGTAACAATAACGCCTTTGACTTGATCATCTTGTATTGCTTTTTGTCCAGCTTCTACGAAGTGTTGGATAAAGTCTATACTAAAGAGATTTGCGGGTTCGTTGATTTGGTTGATGTTGATTGTGGCGATGCCATCGGTGTCGATTTGGTATTCTAGATAATCGTTTTTATATGTAGACATTGTTGGTTTTATTTCTTTTGTCGAATTTGAATTATTTTCTTTGATATTTTAGGTTCATCTTATGGTTTTCTTCATTTTTTCTTGATAAAAAACGAAGCAAAAAAATCAAGACTTATTTCATTTCTTAACGCATTTTATTTAATTAAAAACCTAAACAAAATAAACTCGCTTCGCTCAGACAGTATTTTGTTTTTAACGGTTTTGAATTAAATAAAATACTAAAATGAAAGAGGTCGGAGGGAGCGTTGATTTTTATGTTTTGGAAGTTGATCATGGGGATTTGTATAATTTATTATGAGTAAGGATTTTTAGTGAATGAAGTTATTTATTTTTAAACAAATCTTTTAAAATTTCTTTTCTGGTTTTGCGCCATTCCTCCCAGAGTGGGTCATCACTTTTTACATCCATCATTTTATCTTCTAAGGCAATCATTCTTGTGTTATGTTTTTCGAATGCTTGTAATACTTCTAATGGGTTATGATTTATTTCACTTTGGTTTTCATTGGCTAATTCATTTAATTTTCTCCCAATGATTAATCTATTTTCGGTAAGGGAGAGTTGGTAATTTGGTCCTCCAGAAACGAGGTTGGCTTCAGGATCATCTTGACCATCATTTTGCCAATTACAAACGGAACAAATTTCGTGAAACCAATCTTCGGACAAAGAAGGAAATCCACATCCTGGGCAAGTGGTATTTTCTAATTTATTTTCATACAAGAAGGTATTAAAATGCATTCTTCTTTTTTGAAATGCAATTAATATTTCTTGATCTTGGTCATTTAATTGACTGGAGTCAAATGTCTTTTTCTTGTTCATTGTATTGGCTTCGAAGCTATGGTTTATTATACCCGTTCAATGATCGTGGCGATTCCCATTCCTCCTCCGATACATAAAGTAACGAGTCCGGTATTCAGGTCTCTTCTTTCCAGTTCGTCCATTAGAGTGCCCATGAGCATACAGCCTGTGGCGCCTAGTGGATGACCTAAAGCAATAGCGCCACCATTTACATTCACTAGGGAATGATCTACGCCGAGTTTTTCCATAAAGCGCATAGGGACAGAGGCAAAGGCTTCGTTGACTTCGAAAAGATCAATATCGCCAATTTCCATGCCTGCTTGTTTTAATGCTTTTTGAGAAGCAGGTGCAGGGCCAACGAGCATAATTGTTGGGTCTGTACCATGAATAGCTGCGGCTCGTATTTTGAATCGAGGTTTTAATCCGAGTTGAATTCCGATTTCTTTATTTCCTATTAGAGCGATGGCTGCACCGTCGACAATGGCAGAAGAATTTCCTGCATGATGTACGTGATTTATGGTTTCTACTTCTGGATAACGATCAATAGCGACGGCATCAAAACCTGCCATTTCCCCCATCATAGCAAAAGAAGGATTTAAACTTGCGAGGCCTTCTAAAGTTGTAGAAGGTCTAATATTTTCGTCTGTAGATAAGATGGGAATACCGTTAATATCTTTTACTATAATTCGAGATTTGAATCGTTTTTCTGCTTCTGCTTTTGCGGCTCTTTGTTGAGACTCTAAAGCAAAAGCGTCTACTTCATTTCTAGAGTAACCATATTTTGTAGCGATCAAATCTGCGGAAATCCCTTGTGGGACAATATGTCCAGGTATTGCTACATTCGGGTCCATAAACATGCCGCCACCATCGGAGCCCATTTTGACACGAGACATACTTTCTACGCCACCTGCTACGATTAAATCTCTAAAACCCGATTTGATGTAAGCCGCGGCTTGGTTAATTGATTCTAATCCGGAGCCACAAAAGCGGTTGAGTGTTACTCCACAAAGATGATCTCCATACTGTGCGTTTTGAGCGACGGTTTTAGCAATGTTGGCTGCTTGATCCATCACTTGACCAACGCAACCAAGAATGACATCTTCTACTTTTTCGGTATCTAAGTCATGTTTATTTTGGAGTGCGACTAGCGTTTGCGTTGCGAGTTCGGTTGGAGTAATTCCCATGAGGGCTCCTTTTTTATTGCCTTTTCCTCTTACGGTACGGATGGCGTCGTATATGTATGCTTCCATGAAATCGTTTTTATTTTTTTTGTGTAGTTAAAAGAGGAGTTAAATTTACTCACTCACAATTTTCATTATAAAAATTAGCAATAAAATCGAAACTTGGAATTCTCATTTTTTTAGGTTCGAACTTTTTAATTAATTTTTCACAATCATCCAAGTATTCAAATAATTTCTCTTTATGAGAATGATATATTTTTTGTTTAGGATAAAAGCCTTTATCTTCTCTCCATAAGTAATCTGTTTCATATGCACTTTCCCTATACGGCGTCATGTCATTGGAATTCCTAAATAATTTATAATGACTAAGCTTACCCAACGTTTCTAGTTTTAATAAAAAATTATTCTCCAAGGATTTTATCGCCCTAGGCATAAAGCCTAAATCTGAAGGTTTAACGGAGATCATTTCTATTTTCCTCCCTGCATATTCAAAATTAATTCCTACGATATTATTGGTATAAAGTCTTTTCTTTTTTCCACTAGAAGAATAGTAAATTAGCCTTTCATGAAAATTTTCATAAAGAATTTTTCCCGCTTTTTTTTTATATGGAATGTCAAAGGTCACTTTTACCACTTTATTAGGAAAAATAATTTCCCCTTCTACATCTAAAGCATTTAAATAAAAATTAGAAAGTATTCCAAAAAAAAGAATAAAAATTATTTTTTTCATGCATTTTTTTTCAAATATACAAAAATGGATGTGGAAGGAGTTAGAATTTTCATTTAAGGAAAAAATTATAATTAATTTCACACTCACATCAAATCATAAGATATTTCATCTCGTTTTGTGAAGCAAGTTTTGAAAAAAATGTAGACATTGAGGGATATTTCATAAAAATAACGATTGAAACTGATTATTTCAATTTATGGGAGAGTTGACCATTTTGAGGGTTGTTACATTATTTGTAATATTCATATCGTTTTTCTTTACTGTTTTTTTATTTACGGTAAAAACGGAAAAGCGGTTGAGTAATATTTTAATTGGTTTATATCTTATTATAATTCCGATCAATATTAGTGTATTTTTTTATTATCCAATATATCAAGCCCCTCCGATCTTAGATGTATTACGCAATCATATATTATACTTATCGAGTCCCTTGTTATTTCTGTATGTATTATCTAGTATTTATAATGATTTCAAGTTAAGATCTATTCACCTTTTGCATTTAATCCCATTTCTCTTTATTCTTCTTGTTTACTTTCCTCGGTTCTTTGGGGCGACGTTGATGGATCGCAATGATTTTTATGCAGAGATTGGTCATTCCATTGAATTTAAAATTGACACTTACTTTGGGTATTTAGTCGTTGTGTTTTATATGATTTGGATATTTATCGAATTAGCCAAGTATAAAAAAGTTATTTTGGAAAACTTTTCTAATCAAGAGCATTTCAATTACAAATGGTTATTTCAACTAAATTTATTGGGTGTTTTTTTATTTCTTTTTAGTGTATTCAAATCGATTTATATTCAGTTTGGAAGTGATTCTGATTTTTTAAGTCTCCTTCGTATTTTGATTACCATTAGTCTATTATCATTTATCTGTTGGATTGTATTAAAGAGTATGTATTATCCTGAATTGTTTAGAGGTTTGTCTTCTAATTATAAACCTTTGATAAAAGCGGAAGAAGAGAAAAAAGATAAAGAGAAAGTAGCAACCCAAGAAGATCCATATGCAGAGACTATTGAAATGGTCAAAAAGCATATGGAAGACGCAAAACCCTATCTTGATCCTTCCTTAACAGTACAAGATTTAGCGGATCAATTACAAATGGCTCCTCGTGATTTATCCATTTTAATCAATCATCACCTCAACCAACATTTCTTTGATTTTATCAATCGATACCGAATTGAAACAGCAAAGGAAATATTGAAAGACCCTGCCAATAAAAAGCTAACGGTTTTAGAAATTTTATATCAAGTGGGTTTTAATTCGAAGTCTTCGTTCAATACTGCCTTTAAAAAACATACAGGTAGCACACCCACG
The DNA here is from genome assembly GCA_020629935.1 of Saprospiraceae bacterium. Classification (GTDB taxonomy): domain Bacteria; phylum Bacteroidota; class Bacteroidia; order Chitinophagales; family Saprospiraceae; genus JAHDCJ01. The sequence goes on from JAHDCJ010000027.1 coordinate 40,827, forward strand.
CAATTCAAATCAACACACTCATAATCAACACCTTGTAAAAAGTCGGTCGTTTCACTAAAAAAGTCGAACCCTTTTTTATGGAAGAAAAGGGTTCGACTTTTTTTATCGGTCGCATATACAGCAATTAATTTTCAATTTGTGTAGACAAGGATGGAAATAGTATTCCATTTTAATTTTTAACACAAAAAAGAAATGCCTTATGCGATCTATTATTTTGTTTTTCCTCTTTCTATCTCCTATTTTAATCCATGCCCAATATGAAGTTAAAGGGAAGGTCATGGCAGAAGAGGAAGCTATTGGCTGGGCCAATATTGTATTATTAAATGCCCATGATGAAATGGTTCAAGGAACAACAAGCGATGAAGATGGAATGTTTAATATGAACGTGGACAAGGGCAATTATAAAATCCAAATTACTTTTCTAGGTTTAGCAGATTGGGAACAAGAAATTCAGATCGAATCTGATTATGATATGGGTATTATTTTATTGAAAGAAGATGCGAATACCTTAGATGATGTAGTAGTAACGGCTCGTCGAAAACTCATTGAGCATAATGCGAATGGCTTTGTGTTTAATGTAGAAAACAGTGTGGCAGCTACTGGCGGTAATGGTTTAGATGTGTTAAAAGTCACGCCTGGAATTAATGTTCAAAATAATAGCGTACAGATGATTGGGCGAGGTGCTTCCCAAGTAATGGTCAATGGACGATTATTGCCATTATCTGGAGATGATTTAATTGATTTTTTAAATAGTTTATCTTCCGATGACATTAAGAAAATAGCCATCATTAAAAATCCTTCCGCTCAATTTGATGCCGAAGGAAATGGAGGTTTGATTGATATTATTTTGAAAAAAGGCGTGCAAAACTCTTGGAAGAATTCTACGACGTTTTCGCATAATCAAAATACCTATTTTTTCCAGACGCTTAAAAATAATTTTTACTATAGTAAAGATAAGATCAACTTCTCTCTCAGTGCCAATGGGACCTTAGGTCACCTAAGAGAAATTGAGCAATTTGATGTATACTTTCCTTCCTCCACTTGGGAATTTATAACCGATACCAAAAAGAATAAAGAAAGTTATTCGGGTAGAATAGCATTGGATTATCAACTCAGTCCAAAGACTTCTATTGGTGGTCAATATTACAGTAGTTATGCTAAACCTCGATTTCCTTCTAATGGGTTTACGAATATATATAACGAACAAAATCAGCTAGATTCTACTTTTGTAAATAAAGGCGATAGTCGTCGAGTAATTAGCAGTCAGGTGAGCAATCTCCATTTAATTTCTAATTTAGATAGTTTGGGTCGTCAACTTTCTTTGGATGTTGATTTTTTTAATTTCAAAAATAATTTAGATCAAGACAATATCATTCATACGGTAAGTCCAGAAAACACTTTTATTGGAGTGAACTATTCGGCACAAAACAAAGCCATTCAGCAAATAAATAATTTTAGTGGTAAGGCGCATATGGATCACCCTTTAAAAGCATTTAATTTAAGCTATGGAGCGAAAGTGAGTTTTTTAAAAACGGAAAATGATTTTCAAAATTATCGCACGGCGAGTGGATATCCTGTACTTGACACTAGTGTTTCTAATCTATTTGAATATACCGAAAACATTCAGGCCATTTATGTGAATGCTTCAAAGGAATGGAAAGACAAGTGGAGTCTTCAATTGGGATTACGATTGGAAAATTCACAAACCAAAGGTTTATCAAAAACGCTCGATCAAACCAATAAGAATCAATACATTCAATTTTTTCCAAGTTTATATTTGGGGCATAAAATTAATGACAAACATCGATTATCTTTTAATTATGGAAGAAGAATTTCACGACCCAATTTTAGAGATTTAAATCCATTTCGGGTCTATGCCAACAGTAGTACATATTCGGAAGGAAATCCTTTTATACAACCTTCCTATACCCACAATTTTGATTTAAATTATCACTATAACGGAATCTGGACTGGCAATTTTTTCATGAATTATATGGAAGAAGGATTTGGCACGGTGTTCATGGCCGACCCGAGCACCAATGTGCAAGCGATTACTCGAAGAAATTTTTATGACAATATACATGGAGGCATTGGACAAGTACTTTCTTTAGAACCGACGAAATGGTGGAGTACTAGAACTCAAGTCTATTTATTATTTAATAAAAGTTATTTTGATCAAGACATCAATGCTTTACCTCAAAATGGTTTACATCTTTACGCTTCTACAAACCAGACGTTTCATCTAGGAAAAAACAGCAAAATCCAGATGGACTTTTGGTATAGTTCAGCACATAAATCCAATCTATTTGATATTGGAGATACCTATAGTTTAAATATCGGTTTCCAACAAAGTCTGTTTAAAAATAAACTTCAATTAACCATATCATTGAATGATGTTCTCAACTCTGCGAGTTTAGACCGATTGGCTTCTGTGGTGAATGGAGTAGAAACGATTTACAGCAATAATTATAGCAGTCGCTATGGACTTCTTTCCTTATCCTATCAATTTGGAAATAAAAAATTAAAGACTAAAGGTAGTCGTTTAGGTAATGAAGAGAATAGAAGACGGAGTCAATAATTTCCATCCTTAAATAAGGCTTTCTAGCATTGGAGTTGTTTTAAAAAGATCCAATTAGTATATTGGAATATATTACAATCAAACAACATACATTAAAACATCGTAATCAAGCATTTTTTTTGATTAAAGCTGACTCAAACAACCCAATGTCTAGAATCTTTACGTGCTTATTATTGTTTATTTTTTCTTTTAGTCTGTGTACCCTTCATTCACAGGACTACATGATTCATGTGCAGCAATTTGGGTTAAAAGAGGGACTTGCACATCGGAACGTTCAAAATTTTTTAAAAGATAGTCATGGTTTTCTATGGCTAATAACGGATTATAGTTTACAACGCTACGATGGGTATGAATTTAAGTCTTATCCTTGGATTAATAAAAACAAACATAGTTTACAATTAAGACATCTCGGAGAGACTACAGATGGTTGGTTATGGGTCATGGGTCATGAAGGAGTAGATCATACATATGACTTATTTTTCATCCATCCAAAAACAGGAGAACTACGCACTGCTAAAGAAAAATTAGGCACTGAACGGACACTTGCTTTAGATTCACTTTTAAAGTCAAAAAAATATACGTTCTATACTTCGACGGCTCATTCAAAATTGTATTATTTAAACAATAAAGAGATCGTTATTTTTGACTTTGAAAAAGGTATTCAAAAAATCAACCTTCTTAATTTATCTGAAAATGGGATTTTCGTTATCAAATTAATTGATCATCAAGGAAATTATTGGATTCAAGATGATATATCAAAAAAGTTATATAGATATCTTGTCAAAGAACAAAAAATCGAACGAATTAATGCATTACTTATTAACCATTCTGTATATGAATGGGAAGAACAAATTTATCTAAAAGAAGATAAAAATAGGCTATCTCCAAATACTGAAACCAAGATTTTAAAAGTTGATTCGAATGGAGAATTAGAGATTCAACTTCATGAACCTAAAGAGTTAAGTGCTCAATTTATTGTTGGTGGAAAGATTTGGTGTATTAACGATGAAGGTTGGAAGATTTTAGACCTAAAAGGCAATTTGCTTCATCAATTAAGCAAGGAAGATTATGGCGTAGAGTTGTTTGGGAACATGAATTACAAAAAACTACAATCGGATGAAAATGGGAAGTTTTACTTAAATACGCTTTTTGGATTTAACATCATCACCATTAAAGAAAATCCATTTACAAATTACTTTACAAAGAACAACTCCTCTCCTCTTCCTTTTAATAATGCGGCGCGTGGCATTCATGTATCCAATGATTCGATCATTGTAAATTTCGAATATGGCGGTTTGGTTTATTTAAACAAAAAGAATCCTAAACAATACGAAGTCATTTCGAAATTTTGTCATCATAAAGATCAAAGCGAAGGATATAGTGCGGTCTCTCTTTTTAGAGATCGCCAAGGAAACTATTGGACCAACCACACGAGCCAATGTTTTCAAAGTAAGTGGTCTTCTAATTTTTCCACAGAGGAAAAAATTAATTTTCCTACTAGTCTCCAAAATCAATATGAAGTTTCTTGGTCTATTTGGGAAGATGATATTGGTTGTATTTGGGCATCTTATAATTTTGGATTAAGGCAAACTTGTCCTGAAGATACCGTGCAAACTTTCTTCTCCTTTAAAGATTTAAGCATTCCTTTTGATAATTTTATTATCTATCAAATCCAAGAAGGTCGAGATAAAAATCTTTGGTTGTATTCAGAAAGAGGAATATTTGTTCTTGATAAAAACAGTAAACAATTGATTCATCATTATCATGACCAAGGGCAAGGTGAATATTTTTTACCTTCGAATGAAATTTTCCATATGCATCTTGACCAAGAAGGAAATCGCTGGTTGGGCACGCGAAATGGTTTGCTTTTCTGGGATAGTCAAACGAATAAAAAACGCCTATTTAATCGGAATGATGGCTTATCTAACGACGTGATTTATGCCGTTTATGAAGACCGAAATAATACCCTCTGGCTAAGCAGTGATTATGGGATTATGTCTTTTGATAAAGAAACATTTGATATACAAACCTACTTACCCAAAGATGGAATACCCCATGAAGAATTTAATCGTATTTCGCATTTCCAAGAAGATGACGGCACGATATATTTTGGCGGTTTAAATGGAGTTACGGCCTTTCATCCAGATCAATTTTCAAATAAAAAAAAGCGCTATTCGAAAACCTTACTTTCCGAATGTATCATCTTTGGAAGCAAGGAAGATCGAGAATTAGATCAGATGAAAAAAGTATTGGAAACCAATACCATTACCTTACAGCCGAGTGATCGCTATGTTAAAATAAAATTTACTTTACCTACTTTTGGAGATATTCACAAAGTCCTTTATGCTTGGAAAATTGAAGGCGTTTTTGATTCCTGGAATTACCAAAAAGAGAACTCCTTACAATTTGGCACCTTGCCTTATGGAAAACATTTGTTAAGAGTAAAAGGCCAAACAGGAAGTAATGGCTGGTCACCTCATGAATTGACAATTCAAGTTCATGTCTTAAAACCTTTCTATCTTCAATTTTGGTTTATTCTTTTATCTCTCTTCATTCTATTATCTAGTCTTATTTTCTTTTTTAGATGGCGTACACAAAGGCTTCGTCGAATCCAAGAAATATTAGAAGAGAAAGTAAACCAAGCTACTTTACAAATTAAAAATGATAAAGAACTCATTGAGGAACAAGCCATAGAATTGATGCAACTTGACAAAGCGAAGTCTAGATTCTTCGCCAATATTTCTCATGAATTACGTACACCACTCACCTTGATTTTAGGCCCTTTAAGTTCTATCCAAAAAAGTGGCAATCTAGATAAACGCAATTTGCGCTTAATAGAAATTGCAAACCAAAGTGGTCAAGAATTATTAAAGCTCATCGGCTCTATTCTTGATTTATCTAAAATGGATTCGGGTAAGGTAGAATTGTATGAACAAAGCGAAGCTTTCTTTCCTTTACTCCAGCGAATAGTCTTACCTTTTGCTTCTATGGCTCAAAGCAAAGATATTCTTTTCGAATTTAACTATGAGGCGAAGAAGGATCTTTTCTTAGACTTAGACAAGAATAAATTGGAAGTCATTTTAAATAATTTATTGTCGAATGCAATGAAGTTTACTAAATCTAAAGATGCGGTTATTCTTACCGTGAAAGATATTGAAACTGAAATATTATTTAAGGTAGAAGATACAGGAAGAGGTATTCACTTAGAAGATCAACCTCATATTTTTGATCGTTTTTATCAGTCTAAAGTCGCTGATGCGCCTATAGAAGGAGGTACCGGAATTGGCTTGGCTTTAACCAAAGAATTTGTAGGAATAATGAAAGGAGAAATTTGGTTGGAAAGTACCTTTGGCAAAGGCAGTGCTTTTTTCATTGAGCTTCCTAAAAAAGAAAGTAGGACTTCCGCTTCTGCAAAAGAAACGTTAAACCTTGATGATTTGGTCTCCTTACCTGATCTAATTAATTTGCAGAAATTACCCCCTAAGCAAGAAATATTGGATCGTGATTTACCTACGATATTAGTGACCGAAGACAATGATGCCTTGAGGGATTATATGGTCTCTATTTTAAGTCCCAGATATAATGTTCTTACTGCGCGACATGGATTAATGGCTTTAGACATTCTGGAAAAGAATCCAAATTGTCAATTGATCACGACGGACATTATGATGCCTGAGATGGATGGATTTCAGTTGTTGCAAATTCTAAAATCAACGGATGCTTATCGGCATATTCCTGTAATTATGTTGACGGCAAGAGTAGATATAAAAGATAAATTACACGCTTTGCGCATTGGTGTCAACGATTACATGACCAAGCCATTTGATGGCGAAGAGCTTTTGGCTCGCATTGATAATTTATTGAAAAATGAAGCTACTCGTAAGTAAGGTTTCATTTGTGTAATGACTTATTAATAGCAGCAGAAAATAATCAATTTTCGATTTTCAATTTTATTACCCATAGGTCTTGCAGTTGGGTAGATTCATCTCTTTTTGCTCCAGTGATCACCAATGTATTTTCTTCTGTTTCGATGATTCCTTTCAGTTGGTGCGTAGCTTTTTGAGAGAAGGTATGTTCCCATTCTTTTTCTCCTTTGGAAGAAATTTTTACCATCCAAATATCTAAATGGGGTTCCCGATTTTCTCTGTATGCTCTGCTCGGTAATTCTCCTTTAAAACCTAAAAGGACAAACCCTCCGTCTTGCGTTTGACAAGAAGCTTCTACCGTTTCGTAATCTTCTGCATTAAAGGTTTTTTCGATGATCTTTTCTTCTTCGACAAAAGCAAAGTCCATCATGTAATTATAATTGTCTTTCTTATCATATCGAATACCTACGGCTACGATCTTGTTTTGAGATTCGTAAATCTCCTTGACCACATCACCACCTACAGTCCCATAAGATGTATTCCAAGATGCTTGTCCGAGGGAATCTGTTTTGACGACCCATGCATTGGTAATTTCTATTTGATCGGAAATATAGCCACCCAAAGCAAAGCCAAGATCATTGGTTTGCGTAAGGGTATTTGCCTCTTCTCTTGAAGGAAAAAATTTTGTTTCTCCACTGACGGTTCGATAAGGTTTAGATGGAAACTGATCTCCACCAAAAGTATTTTCCCATTCGAGTTCGAGGCTGTTATTGAGTTTAAGCAACCACATACTGCTATTTTCAGTTTGGGTACTATTGGTGGTTCCAGCGATAGCGTATCCTCCATTGCGACAAGTGATGATTTGACTTGCCCAATCATTTGCGGCTTTACCAAATACTTTTTCTTCTAGGAGGTTTCCTTTATGATCGAGGCGGAGCAACCAAAGGTCCATTGCTCCAGCTCCTTTTGCATTGGTATTTCCTAAAACAAGAAAATCACCATTGGTTTTTTGTAAGATATCTACACCTCTTTCTATTCCTTTAGGCGTACCATATTTTTTGCTCCATTCTTTTTCTCCTTTTGCATTTAGTTTGATGATCCAAAGATCAATATTAAAAGATATATCGGTAGTATATCCAATAATTGCAAAGCCTTTGTCTATTGTAGAAATGATGGAATGTGCGCCATCATTTTTTTCAAAACCGAAAGTTTGTTCCCATTGGATGGTATTCTTTTTTTGTCCATAAATAAAAAGCGGAAAGTATGCTAGGGCAAAGACAATTAGCCATTTTTTTTGAGTCATGCTTTTTGTTTGGTTGATACTCATGTATTAAAAGAACGAAAAAATATTCATCATATTTTATGATCATCGAACAAAACAACAACGTATTTGTGATATTGAAGATATTTAAGTATTAATTAGAACTAAAGATGTAAATTAAAGAAATGAGGTAGGCAATAATACCTAGTAATATTAGCCATTCATTATTTGAAAAAGCTTGTAGAAACGCACAGAGTATTAAAAGCATATATAGGGCACCAATAGAAAATGCTAATTTAGCATTTCGGGTAAATTTATCCTCATCTTTCATAAGAAAGGTATTTAGGTAAAGAGATCAATTTCGGTTTTTACACTCGTGGTTATTATTTATAAATAAAATTAAAAACCTAAGTCATTTCCATTTCTTAAAAAACTAGACTAGTGGTTTCTTGTCTTTTGATCTTTTACAAATTAATTCACTCGTTTAGTAAACATCTTGTGGATAATTTTCCAATTCCCTTCCAATTTCATTAACATAAAATAATCGATATATGGAGAAGAACTTTCTGGGTGTGAAATTTGGACTTTGGCAACAGCGATGGTATTTTCAAAATCAATGGAGATGATCTTTCCTGATTCTCCAGTAGGTTCTCCTTCTTTGGTGTCTTTAATATATGATTTCCCTTTCCAAATTTTGAGTTTTCCTTTTTTGACATAATATAAATTAAGATCTTCATGGAACGCTTTTTCGAGCAGGTTGGGTTGACCATTGGTAGAACCTTCAATGTAGTTCATTAGAGTTTTGGTAATTTCGACCATATCGTCTGAAGAACTATTTTGCGCATGGATTAAATTGGGCACATTGATAAGTAAGATGAGTACTAATAATTTGAACACTTTCATTTTGTATAATTTTAGTATAAAATTAATTGCTCTAATTTACATTAAATCTCATTCGTTTATTTTCATTTTATACCAAGAGCGCACAAGTGTATAAGAAGAAGTGTTTTCATTGGTGTTCGTTATAGAAATGGGATTGGTATACAGTTATCCCTCTTTGATAGACAAGGCTTGTTTTAGTTCATATAGATATGTAACTTTAAACGATGCAAGAGTTAAAAAGACATGCGCCATTTTGGATAATGATCTATCTCGTTTGGACATATATCAAATCCAATGGAGGAGAAAATGTGGAAGTTTTTTTGATTATTAATTTATTTAATATTGCTGTTTATATTATCGCTTATGCTACATTAAAACACATTTACATTCCTCGTTTTTTTTATCGTAAGAAATATGTTTTTTTCGTTTTAAGTTTGCTTGTCACTTCTATACTTTTACTATTATTCATGTACATTAATGATGTGCTTTGGTTTCATAAACTTGGCGGTTGGAAGGTAAGGCCCTTGTCTCTTGTTGTTTATCTACAATACGCCGTACAATATTATTCTCCCGCCATGGTTCTTTTAGCTTGGGAATCACAACTTAATAGAATAAAAGAACAAAATCGGATACAAGAATTGGAAAATGAAAAGCTCGCTACAGAGCTTAAATATTTAAAAGCACAACTTAATCCTCATTTCTTATTTAACACCCTAAACAATTTGTATTCTCAGGTGATCTTGCAATCTAAAGCCGCTCCTGATATGATTTTGCAATTATCCGGTATTTTGGATTATGTGTTGTATCGGAGTCAACATCCCACTGTTTTTCTAAGAGAAGAAATTGAAACTATCCATCATTTTTTAGCTTTAGAACAAATACGTTATGGAGATCGTTTAGATGTTTCGTTTGAGGTGAATGGAAATTTTGAAGTATTGATATCTCCGCTTCTTTTTCTTTCTTTGGTGGAAAATGCGTTTAAACATGGGGTAGGAAAAGAGACAGAAAAATCTAAGGTAAAGATTAATATTACTGAAGAAGATCAAACGGTGTGTTGTCGAGTTTGGAACACCAAGGGTGATTTTCAAGAGATCAAAAGAGCAGATGATCGAGAAGGGATTGGTTTATCAAATATAAAAAGGCAATTAAAGATTACTTATCCAGCGCACCATACCATACAAATTGAGGAAGATGCCTCTTCATTTTGCGTTATTGTTACTATAAAAATGAAATCATGAAAAAAATCAAGTGTCTTATTGTAGATGATGAATTACCTGCTATTGAACTTCTAGTAAAATATGCTAGTATGATTGAGCAATTAGAAGTGGTGGCCACTTGCCATAATGCTTTAAAAGCATTTGATATTTTAAAAGATCAAAAGGTAGATTTGCTTTTTCTCGATATCAATATGCCTGTAATTTCTGGAATAGATTTTATTAAAGCGTTGAAAAATCCTCCTGCGATTATATTCACCACGGCTTACCGAAAATATGCGATTGAAAGTTATGAGATGGACGCGTTAGATTATCTTTTAAAACCTTTTGGCTTTGATCGATTTTTGAAAGCGGTAGATAAATATAATTCAAGAGGCATCTCCCCTTCTAGTAATGATCACCCCTCACAAGATCATGTGTTTTTTAGGGTTAATCGAACCAACTATAAGGTGATGCTCCATGAAATTCTCTACCTAGAAAGTTTAAAGGATTACACTAGAGTGTATACGAAAAATAAAAAATTAGTGGTACGTGGAAACCTAGGCACTTGCATGAAACAATTACCATCGGCTATGTTTGTTCGCGTACATCGTTCTTTCGCTGTGGCGATTTCTCAAGTTGATTCTTATAATCAGAGTGAGGTTTTTATAGGAGAGATTAAGCTACCAT
>JAHDCJ010000028.1:0-2034 GCA_020629935.1 Saprospiraceae bacterium
ACTTCATATCCTTCAGGAATTTCGACTGCTATTTCTTCTTCCGTCGGATCAATTAATGGTCGTTTATCCACGTTGACAGATGGAAAAGAATTTTCTTCACCTGCTACAGGCGTACCATCCCGCTCCAGAGGAATATTTTGAGAAATTTCAACACTTTCTTCTACATCAATAGTCATAATATCAAAGAATGCATCCAAATAATTCATCTTTTTTGCAAAGATTCGATAATGTTTCCCTGGCTTGATATAAAAGGAATATACCCCCGTTTCAGTAAATGACGATTTTATTAATTCTGTTTTATCTTCATTAACTACTTCATGCAATTCTAATCGTACATTTTTAAGTGGCCCTCTACTTTCATCACCATAAGGATTTACCTGACCTTTTACATGTACAAGAACATCGGTAGAAGATTGTTTAAAATAAAAAACATCATCATCAGAAGTGGTAATTTTATCTGGACGATTTAATCGGTTAGAAACTAAAAACCCATCAACTCCTCCTGACTTTAGAGTATAGTAAAGATCATCCGCCTCAGAGTTTATAGGTAATCCTAAATTAATTGGTTCTGCCCAACCTGTAAACTCACCTTTTGTTTTAAACACATCAAATCCACCTAGGTCAATATGACCATTGGAACTAAAATATAATTGTTTATTATCTATATCATAAAAAGGGGTAACTTCATCAAAAGACGTGTTTATCACCTCACCTAAATTAATTGGCGCGGAGAAACTACTTTCAAAGCCATCTTTGTTTTTACTAGAATACCAAAGGTCTAAGCCTCCAAAACCACCCGAACGATTTGTAGCGAAATATAAAATCTCTTTTTGTCCTTCTACCACAATAAATGGGTGTGTACTGGTTTTATCTTCATGATTAATTTTATTCGGTAATCGAATTGGCGCACTCCATTTTTCATTAAACTTTTTCATCACATAAATTGCACAAATAGACTCTTGATTTGCATCTAGTTTACATTGTGTGAAATAGAATCGTTTCCCATCAGGAGTAAAAGAACCATTTCCAAAATGTTCTGCATTTATTTCGTCAAAAAAAGTAGGCACGGAAGATTTGAACCAAGCTCCGTCTTTTTTTTCTGATCGAAATATTTTGGCTTTTCCATCTTTTAACGAAGAAAAATAAAGTACATCATCTCCATTAGGAATCGGACAAAATTCAGTCTGTGCACTATTGACTTCAAATCCTAAGTGAGCAATCGTTGTAGAAAAGGAACCAATTTCTTTTTGCTCTATCCCTACTTCACATCCACTGATATGATTTTTTGAAAAAGGAATAATATCATTTAAATCTTGTTCTTTATAGGTCGCGTTAAAATCTTCGAATGCTGTTTTTGCTTCATCATATTTACTTTGATGTTTTAAGGCAATCCCATACATGTACAATACCTTTTCTAAACCTTCTTCTTCTCCAAGATCTTTTACTGCTTCAAAGGATTTTAAGGCATTCCGATAATCTCTTACCTTTAAAAAACATTCTCCAGCCTTATATGAATAAATCGGCTTTGTGGTTTTTGCTTTATAAGCAGAACGATAATATTCAGCAGCACTAGAATAGTTGCCTTGTTCATAAAGCTCATCTGCAATTTTAGCTCGCTTTTTCCAACTTTGACCATCTGGCTGCCCTAAGGCGACAGCACTAAGTCCTATCAATAGGATAAATATATATATCTTTTTCATCTTGGAAACTTTAATTTTGGCTCTAAAATAAAGAAAAATTGGGGCTTTGTAAAGGGGCGATTAAAGTATAAAGTAAGTCAATTCTTACAAAAAAAGAAAATTGCTAGTCTTTTAGTAACTCATCTACCACAATTGGCAGGTAATAATGCTCTAATTTTAATACTTTTTGGGCAATCATTTCGGGGGTATCCTCTTCATCTATAGCGCATTTTTCTTGTCGAATAATTGCCCCTTCATCATATGCTTCATTAACATAATGAATCGTAATTCCGCTTTCTTTTTCCTTATTGTCAAATACCGCCCGATGCACATGCATTCCATACATCCCTTTACC
>JAHDCJ010000028.1:2134-45702 GCA_020629935.1 Saprospiraceae bacterium
CGATCTTCCTTATCTTCAAAAAAAGATAAGATTTTTTGTGCATTACTACCTCTACCTGAGGCTAAAATGGCAAGTTTCTTCATCTTAATTTTCTACTGCACCGTAAGCAATAAAATGAGGATTAAGCAAATCTTCTTTATTATAGACTAAAGCTTCCATATTTTCTGCTTGGACTACTTTACCGCCTGCTTCTTCTAAAACAATTTGAGCAGCGCCTGTATCCCACTCCATTGTAGGCGCAAGACGAGGGTAAAGATGTGCTTTTCCTGAAGCAATGAGTAAAAATTTCAACGAACTTCCACTACTTACTAACTTCGGTGCGGTTAAATCATCAATAAATGCTTGGGTAGATTCATTGAGATGTGACCGAGAGCAAACTACGCCTAAATCTTGGTCTTTCATGGAAAAGGTCTTTGCTTGCAAACGGGTTGTATTTCCGTCTTTCACTAAAAAAGCCCCCTCATCTTTGGCTCCCCAATACATTTCATCCAATACAGGAGCATAAACCACACCAAAAACAGGTTGGTTGTTCGATATAAGTGCAATATTTACCGTAAACTCTCCATTTCGCTTAATAAATTCTTTAGTTCCATCTAAAGGATCAACTAACCAATAATAAGGATACGATTTTCGTTGATCAAAAGCGACTTCCTTATTTTCTTCAGAAATAATAGGATAATCTGAAATCTTCTCCAAGTGTGCACAAATAATTGCATTCGCTTTTCTATCCGCTTTGGTCAAAGGAGAATTGTCGTCTTTAGAACTAATTTCGATATCAGAAGCATTATGATAAATATCAAGAATTGCTGCTCCAGCTTCATATGAAATATCCATCAGTGGTTTAGACCACTTACTATACGTATTCATAGTGTTTTAAGATTTTTTAGATTTAAATATATTCCGAACTGCGCCTTCTGGCACCATTTGCCATAAACGTTCGTGAAAATAATAAATCGCGAGTTTAAGAAACAATTCGATTCCTGCTACATAGGTGGATTTAGTTAGTGCATCGTCACATTTAGCATCACTACTAAAAATCAAATAAGCAATTGTGAAAGTAGTCAATGTAGCTATTAACCGCCAAGTTATGGCCTTTAAAATACTTCTTGCGCGTGATTCTCGTGTCATAACATATTTGTTTTTAATAAATTCGGGTGTAAAGTTAATTTTTTTCAATCAAATACAAATGTTATTCTTCCTTTTATAGTCAACAGTTTTTTCCTACCTTTGCCCGTCGAAATGGATAACATTAGAAAAAACATATACCCAATACAGGATCGTTTACTACAACGTTCAGCTAAAGAAACGAAATTAAACCAACGCGCAATAGCGATGTGGTTTACTGGTCTTTCTGGATCTGGGAAAAGCACAATTGCTCAAAGTTTAGAAGCACTTTTATTTGAGAAAGGTTATACCACCATGGTTTTAGATGGGGATAATATTCGAAGTGGTCTAAATAACAATTTGACATTTACTGCTGAAGATCGAACAGAAAATATTAGACGAATTGCGGAAGTATCTAAATTGTTTGTCCAATCAGGTATTATTACTATTAATACATTTGTTAGCCCAACTCGTGAAATTCGCTCCTACGCGCAAGACATCATTGGGCAAGAGGACTTTTTCGAAATTTTTGTCAATGCTTCTATTGAGACCTGTGAAGAACGCGATGTAAAAGGACTATATAAAAAAGCACGTGCGGGTGAAATTAAAAACTTCACAGGTATCGACGCACCGTATGAAGCCCCCGAAAATCCTGCAATAGAAATTCGAACTGACCTTCTTTCTATTGAAGAAGGCGTAGAAAAAGTATATCAATTCATTTTACCTTTAATTCAAAAACAGGCATGAACTATCACCTGAATCATCTTAAAGAATTAGAATCCGAATCGATTTTCATCATTCGTGAAATTGCTGCTCAATTTGAGAAACCTGTGCTTATGTTCTCTGGTGGGAAAGATTCCATCTTAATGACTTATTTAGCACAAAAAGCATTTTATCCTGCAAGAATACCTTTCCCATTGTTACATGTGGACACAGGACATAATTTTCCAGAAACCATTGCTTTTAGAGATCAATTAATGGAAAAACTAGGTGTTAAACTACTTGTCGGATCAGTACAAGAAGCAATTGACAAAGGCTTAGTTACAGAAGAGACAGGATTTAATGCTAGTCGAAACGGATTACAAACTGCGGCATTACTTGAAGCACTTGAAACGCATCAATTTGATGCTGCCCTTGGTGGAGCACGTAGAGACGAAGAAAAAGCTCGTGCAAAAGAGCGTTTTTTCTCTCACCGAGACGAATTTGGACAATGGGATCCTAAAAACCAACGTCCTGAACTTTGGAATCTATTCAATGGCAAAAAGCATATGGGCGAACACTTTAGAGTTTTCCCTATCAGTAATTGGACAGAATTAGACGTTTGGCAATATATTGCTATGGAAAATATTGAACTTCCTAATCTTTATCTTGCACATAAACGTATGGTATTTAACAGAAACGGAGTTTACCTTGCAGATTCTGAATTCATTAATCGTAAACCTGATGAAGTTTTAGAAGAAAAAATGGTACGATTCCGAACTATTGGAGATATGACCTGTACTGGAGCTTCTTTATCTGAAGCAGATACATTAGAAAAAATTGTAGAAGAAGTAGCTACTACAAGAATAACCGAAAGAGGAGGAAGAGCTGATGATAAACGATCAGAAACCAGTATGGAAGATCGAAAGAAAAAGGGTTATTTTTAATTCTTTTTTCTATTCGCCCCAGAACATTTTAAAACATCGCCTAATTAAATTTTAAACGTGTTTAAGTTATGAACGAACCACTTAGCCTCGAAGAATATAAAAAAATGGATCTTCTACGTTTTACTACCGCAGGTAGTGTAGATGATGGAAAAAGTACATTAATCGGTCGATTACTTTATGATAGTAAATCTATTTTTGAAGATCAATATGATGCCATCAAAGAAACAAGCGAACGCCGTGGAGAAGAAGGCGTCAATCTTGCTCTTCTAACTGATGGTCTAAAAGCAGAAAGAGAACAAGGAATCACTATTGATGTGGCTTACCGATATTTCTCTACTCCAAAACGTAAGTTTATTATTGCGGACACTCCAGGTCATATTCAGTATACACGGAATATGGTAACGGGTGCATCTACTGCAAACCTTGCTCTCATCTTAATTGATGCAAGAAACGGTATAGTGGAACAAACTAAACGACATGCTTTCATCGCTTCCTTATTACAAATCCCTCACTTAGTGGTTTGCATTAATAAAATGGATTTGGTGGATTATGGCCAAGAAGTTTACGAAAAAATTAAGGACGAATTTAGTGGCTTCGCAGCTAAACTTGATGTAAATGATATTCATTTCGTTCCTGTAAGTGCACTTAAAGGAGATAACGTAGTTGAAAAATCAGATGCAATGCCTTGGTATGAAGGAGGAACGCTCCTTTACTACCTAGAAAACGTACACATTGGAAGTGATCATAACCTTATTGATTGTAGACTGCCTGTTCAATTTGTTATTCGTCCTTATAAGGATGAATTTCATGATTATAGAGGTTATGCAGGTAGAATTGCAGGTGGAATTTTCAAAAAAGGAGATGAAGTAATGACCCTCCCTTCTGGATTTACTACAAAAATCAAAGCGATTGACACTTTTGATGGAGAAGTCAATGAAGCCTTCCCTCCGATGTCTGTAACCATACTTCTAGAAGATGATATTGATATCAGTCGTGGCGATATGATTGTTAGAAAAAATAATATCCCTGAGACAAGTCAAGATATTGAAGTGATGGTTTGTTGGTTTACAGACACCCCATTACAACTTCGTGGGAAATACACCATCCTGCACACTACCAGTGAAGCACGTTGTGTGGTAAAAGATATTCGTTATAAAATGGATATTAATACCCTTCACAGAAATGTAGACGATAAAGTCATTGGTATGAATGATATCGCAAGAGTGGTATTAAGAACGACCAAACCTTTGTTCTTTGACGAATATCGTAAAAATAGAATTACAGGAAGTATTATTTTTATTGACGAAGGCACCAATCGAACTGTTGGAGCTGGGATGATCATATAATTTAGTGATGAAAAAAATACTGGTTACTGGAGGATGCGGATATATTGGTTCACATACCATTGTTGATCTTATTGACAATGGGTATGAAGTCATTTCTGTTGATAGTAATATCCGATCAAATGCAGATATTCTAAAAGGAGTAGAAAAAATTACAGGAAAATCAATCCAAAATTATGTGGTTGATCTTTGTGATCTAGATAAAACAAAAGCCATCTTTGATGCACATCCTGATATTCAAGGGATTATCCATTTTGCCGCTTTTAAAAGTGTAAAAGAATCTGTTGGCGAACCTTTACTTTATTTCCAAAACAATATCAATAGTCTGTTATCTATTCTTACTTGTGTGAAAGAATATAATATCCCAAACCTCATTTTCTCTTCTTCTTGCTCTGTGTATGGAAATGCCACTGAACTTCCTGTTACAGAAAATACTCCTTTCCAAGAAGCAGAGTCTCCTTATGCAAGAACAAAGCAAATTGGAGAACAAATGATTCGTGATTTTAGTAGAGCAAATCCTAAAACCAATAGCATTATCCTTCGATACTTTAATCCTGCTGGCGCACATGAAAGTGGCGAAATCGGAGAAATATCTTGGGGCTCTGCTATATATCTTGTACCTGTAATTACAGACACTGCAGTGGGTCGACGCGACAAACTTATGGTGTTTGGTGATGATTATGATACAAGAGATGGAAGTTGTATTCGTGACTTTATTCATATTATGGACTTAGCTAATGCCCATACTAAATCTCTTGCTTATCTTCTCGACCATAAACAAGATAGCAATTGTGAAATTTACAATTTAGGTATCGGAGATGGTACCACAGTATTGGAAGCTGTTCGAGCTTTTGAAAAAGTAGCTGGTCAATCTTTAAATTATGAAATTGGTCCAAGAAGACCTGGTGATGTTGTAGCCATTTATTCAGATTATAATCAAGCAAAAAATCGACTAGGTTGGTCTCCGAAAAGAAATATTGAAGACATCATGCGTACCGCTTGGACTTTCGAACAAAAAAATCAGATCGACTAATTTTCTTATCTTTGCTTCTTATCCTTTAAAAATTAATGGAAGATAGTAGTCCCAAAGATATTAAACTTTATGCTGAAGAGTATTTAATTGCTCCCCCAGATAAATTTTCCTTAAACCTAAAAGAACTTTGGGCTTATCGAGAGCTTTTTTATTATTTCACTTGGCGTGATATTAAAGTCAAATATAAACAGACCGTTTTAGGCTTTTTATGGGTTATTTTGCAACCTGTATTAATGATGCTTCTTTTTACCGTCATCTTTGGGAATGCGCTTAAAGTCAATTCCGATGGTATTCCTTATCCTGTTTTCGTTTATTCAGGTCTTCTATTATGGGGCGTTTTTTCCTCAGGCCTAAGCAATGCTTCCAATAGCATGGTCAGTCATGCAAATATTATCAAAAAAATATATTTTCCACGACTCGTCATTCCCATGTCCTCTATATTAGCGGCATTATTTGATTTCTTTGTGGCCTTCTTAGTTTACATTGTCATCTTAATCATTTTCCAACAACCTGTTGACCTTTTACGTATCCTAATTTTCTTGCCTGCAAGTATCTTATTGACAGTGATCACTACATTTGGACTAGGTTGTTTATTTGCCGCATTCAACGTAAAATATCGAGACTTTAGATACATTGTTCCTTTCTTACTTCAATTTTTACTTTTTGTCAATCCTGTAATTTATTCTACTTCTATTTTTAAAGCAGAATGGATGCAATACTTAATTGCATTTAACCCAATGGCTGGAGCCATCAATATGTCGCGTTTTGCTTTTTTAGACAGCCCTATTCGATGGGATTTATTAGCCATAAGTGTAGCTTCTGCTTTTCTTTGGTTTTTCATCGGAATTTATGTTTTTCGAAAAATGGAAGCCTATTTTGCAGATATCGCATAGCTTTATACAATAATACATGAAACCTGTTTTAGAAATAAATAATATCTCCAAAGAATACCGCATCAACCAAGGTGCTCAGGCATATCTAAGCCTAAGAGATAGTGTTACTTCTTTTTTTACAGGAAAAAAAATAGCAAAAAATCAGTTTTGGGCATTACGTGATGTGCAATTCAATATACTCCCAGGTGAAAGCATTGGGGTGATTGGAAGAAATGGTTCTGGTAAATCTACGCTCCTTAAAATTTTATCAAAAATCACTTTTCCAAGTAAAGGTTATATCCGAGCGAGAGGCCGAGTAGCCAGTTTATTAGAAGTAGGCACAGGATTTCATATGGAATTAACTGGACGAGAAAATATCTTTTTAAATGGAGCTATTTTAGGCTTAACCAAAAAAGAAATCGTAGAACGATTTGACGATATTGTCGCATTCTCTGGTGTAGAAGCCTTTCTCGATACTCCACTAAAACACTATTCTAATGGGATGGCTTTGCGACTTGCATTTGCCGTAGCCGCACACCTTGATCCTGAAATTTTATTAATTGACGAAGTCTTAGCCGTAGGCGATGAAGCATTTCAAAAAAAATGTATTGGTAAAATGGATGAGGTGAGTAAAAGTGGTAAAACAATTCTCTTTGTAAGTCATAACATGAATGCTGTACAACAATTGTGTAAACGAACCATCGTCTTAGATCAAGGCCAAGTAAAATTTGATGGCCCAACAAAAGAAGCGATTCAGTTTTATTTAGAAAATAGCAATTCATGGCAGTCAGATAATCTCCAAGATCGAAAAGATCGAAAAGGAGGCAAAAAATTTAAATTTACCAAAATCGCCTGTTTTGGTGATGATATTTCTAAAGCAGTTCGAGTTTTTCGAAGTGGACAAAATATTCGCGTACAACTACACTACACCCACCAATTCACCGAAAAAGTCCCCATAACATTAGCCCTTGATTTTCAAAAATCTGGTAACCAACATTTAATGAGTTGTAGAAATGCGGTGGTGGGTCAACAGCTTTTTCTTGAACCCAATAAAAATGCATATTTCGAATGTCATATTCCGCGTCTACCTTTAACTCCTGGACGATATTATTTTAATCTTACGGCCTATTTCAATGAAAAAATTATAGATCGTATCCATGATGTTGGATATATTGATGTATCTTTCGGAGACTATTACGGCTCAGGTACACTGCCTCCCCGATATGCTGGCGTTTGTATTGACTACCAATGGAAATAAAAAATTATGTTTCACGACAAATCTCATATTACGGTTATTTCACATCGAAGATCAGGTACGCATCTTACCATTGATGCCATTCGTAATAATTTTCCTATATACGCGGAACGAGATTTTTTGACCTTGGAACAATTAATTTCTGGCGGCGAGAAACACCTTCCGATTGAAGCTTTTAAAGAAAAACTATCCAAAGGTCCAACGCTACTGAAGACGCATTTTCTCCCAGACTATGCTTGTTACTTTGCAGAAGAAATGAACTTCTACAATTTCTCAAAAGAACTCTTCGAAAACTCTAAGTTAATTTATATCTATCGTGATGGTCGTGATGTGATGGTTTCGCTTTATCATTATTTACAGTTCTACCATCTTCCAACCAAGAAGATGAATTTCAAAACTTTTTTACATTCTAAAAATCATTTCGATCCGAATCCTTATCATTTGATGAATCGAGTTTCTTTTTGGAATCATCATTTAACCGCTTGGAAAGCCACCTCACTTCCTATGTTATTTCTTTCGTTCGAAGAAATCGCTACCAATTATGAAGGAACACTAGAAAAAATTGCCGCACATATTGGACAATCTTTACCTCAAAAAATAAAGGATGTGCGACTGAATGGTAAAAATAAGTTGCAACGTGGATTTTCTAAAGCTTGGGCTACCGTTTCTAGACAAAAAATAACCCGAAGCAGTGTTTTATTTAATGGCGGAAAAATGAACCAATATCCCGAATATTTTGATGGAAAAGATTTATTGTTCTATAATAAATTAGCAGGTGAAACCACCCAAGATCTGGGTTATAGTCTTACCTAAACGCTAGTAGCATATGCCTCAACTCATTCTAAAACCTTTAGGCGGATTATGCAATCGAATGCGCGCCATAGATGCGGCATTAGCCATGCAAAAAGATTATCCAATGGATTTAAAAATTATTTGGGAATCTAGC
Organism: Saprospiraceae bacterium; assembly: GCA_020629935.1. GTDB lineage: Bacteria > Bacteroidota > Bacteroidia > Chitinophagales > Saprospiraceae > JAHDCJ01. The sequence goes on from JAHDCJ010000028.1 coordinate 10,334, forward strand.
ATGGAATTAAATTGTGCATTTAATCAATTATTCCAACCCATTTCTTCCTCTACTATCCATGAAGTATCTGTTTTAAATCGTAGCAATTTTATGCGTTTCAATTGGCGCCCTTTGTATAATGACATCGATATTAAGCATAGCAAAAACTTCTTGACTAAGTTCATTCGAAAAAATTTTGGACAAGAATTCAACGCCGATAAAATCATTTATGCAAATGAAGTAAAACAATATTTTGAAGAAGGATTTGACTTTCGATCTTTGACTAAACATAAACGTGCTTACCTCGCTACTTTTTACCGTTTTTATACCAATAAAAAACCCTATCAAGCTTTTCGTCCTATTCCTAAATTGCAAGCAAAAATCGATGCTTTTTTAGCCACTTTTTCTTCCGCGCCCATAGGATTGCACATTCGACGTACTGATCATTCAAAATCTATCAAAGAAAGTCCAATTGATCTATTTGAAGAAAAAATTAAGGCTTTGATTAAAGACCAAGAAAATCCAACCTTTTTAGTCTGCACCGATGATGATACCATAGCCAAACAATTAAAGGCACAGTTTCCTCAGCATATTTTTTTTCGAGAAAAAATAAATACCCGACATACCCCAATGGGTATTCAAGATGCCTTAATCGATTTATATAGCTTGGCAAAATGTCAAAAAATTTATGGTTCTTATGGAAGTGCTTTTTCGAATACTGCTGCTTATATTGGAAACATTCCTATTGAAATATTAACCAAACAAAAAATGGAGAATCCCTATGAAGATCAACCTCCATTCCCTACATTTAGCGAAGCCTAATATTTAGCTTTCAAATGAACCACGCACCAATCATATTATTTGTTTATAATCGCCCAGAATATACGGCGAAGGTATTGGATGCGCTAATGCAAAATCCTGAAGCTAAAGATAGTTCCTTATATATTTTTGCAGATGGCCCAAAAGCAAAAGCTAGTGAAAAAGAGAAAGAAAACATCCAACAAGTAAACGCTATTATTCATCAGGCAAAAGGATTTCAATCGGTGCAAATTATCAAGGCTTCTGCAAATAAAGGATTGGCAAATTCTATTCTTGAAGGCATTCATTCGGTTACGAAATCTCATGATCGATTTATTGTATTAGAAGATGACATTGTTCCCGCTGTAGGTTTTTTAGGCTATATGAATGCAGCCTTGACCTTGTATCAACACCAAGAGAACGTCATGCACATTTCCGCTTATCTACCTCCAATAGATAAGATATTACCAGAAACTTTTTTTCGTCGCACTATCGCTTGTTGGGGGTGGGCTTCATGGACTAGAGCATGGAAAAACATAGAGACAAATCCTCAAAAACTATTGGACGAAATAAAAAGCCGTGATCTTGTCTCTTTATTTAATATGGATAATTCATTCCCATTTACCGATCATTTAACATGGAACATAGAAGGGGATATTTATTCTTGGGCGATCAAATGGCAAGCTACCGTTTTTTTGAAAGAAGGCTTTTGTTTGAGTCCTAAAAAATCGTTGGTTCAAAATATTGGACTTAATAATACGGGTACTTTTTCCCAAGCTATTGATTATGAGAACTATCATATTGAACAGCCTATTTCTCAAATAAATGTACAATCTATTCCTTTGGTTTTTTCTACGGAAGCTAGGCAAGCTATCGTCCAATTTTATCAACAAAGAAAACATCCAGGCATTCTATATCGTTTAAAACGCAGAGTAAATAATTTTTGGAATAAATGAAAATCCTTCATATCAATACCTTAACAGATGGCGGTGCAGCAATCGCAGCTATTCGACTACATGAAAATTTGGTCAATGAAGGAATGGAATCTTATTTCTTAAGCTTATACCCTTCTAGGCATCCGATTTCAAATCATCAAGTTTTTTTGAATTCACTTTCAAATGTAGAACAAAAAGTGCTCCCTTTACGCCTTCGAGTCAAGGCAAAAATTAAGCGCATAAAAGAAAAAACATTTATGCGTGGAGAAAAAATTCCGCAAAGGATTTCAAGTCTTTTTGATATTACTCAGCACCCTTGGTATCAACAATCAGATATTATCCATTTACATTGGATCAATGATTTTATCGACTATCCTTCTTTTTTCGAAAAAAATAAAAAACCCATTGTTTGGACCTTACATGATACTTCGCCCTTTAGTGGTGGATATGCCTATTTATCTGAAATAAATTCAAATAGATTTCAACAACAAATCAAACAAATAGAGCAAGCGAAAAGTAAATATTTTAGTGATCAAGATATGCATATTATTCCTTTATCTACATGGATTAAAAATGCATCTATACAAAGCAATTTATTTAAACATTTGCCACATCAAATTATTCCTAATAGCGTTAATCTGAATTCTTTTTATCAAGAAAAAAAGGATCGTGCCTTGGCATATTTTAAACGGGAACAAGGACCTATTCGTTTACTTTTTGTCTCGCATTATTTAGACTTACCGAGAAAAGGATTAAAATATATTTTGGAATGTTTTTCAACTCTGCAAAATGAATATCCTAATATTCGATTATGTTTAGCGGGCAAAAATCCGCCTTTGATAAAATCCAATATGGAATATCTTGGAAAATTAAATACGGCAACAGATTTGCGCATGGCTTATTCCTTGGCTGATGTATTGCTAATTCCTTCTTTAGAAGATAATTTGCCGAATACCATCATGGAAGCTATGGCTTGTGGATTGCCTGTCATTGGATTTCCCACAGGAGGAATTCCAGATATGATACAAGAAGGACAAACAGGATTTTTGACCAAGGAAGTATCTGCGGATAGTTTATACCAAACAACAAAAAGATTTCTAGATAAACCCAATCCATTTTCAGCTATTGAAATTCGTGAGATGGCTACTAAACGTTATCATCCTAAAAAACAGGCTATGAATTTTAGTCGTTTATATCAACATATTTATTCAAAAAACAAATAAAATGAAAGACTACTTTGCACATGAAACAGCGATCATTGATTCCCCTGCACATATTGGAAAAGGAAGCAAAATTTGGCACTTTTGTCATGTAATGGCCAATAGCGAAATCGGAGAAAATTGCAGCTTGGGTCAAAATGTTTTTGTTGCTTCCAATGTTCGTTTAGGAAACCAAGTAAAAGTCCAAAACAATGTATCTATTTATGAAGGTGTAGTTTGCGAAGATGATGTTTTTCTTGGGCCAAGTATGGTATTTACGAATATAAAAAACCCAAGAAGTGCGGTGGTACGAAAAGGGGAATATTTGACGACTTATGTAGAGCAAGGTGTGAGCATTGGAGCCAATGCGACCATTGTTTGTGGTATCCGCTTAGGTCAATACTGTTTCATTGGCGCAGGTAGTGTGGTCACCAAGTCGGTAGCCCCTTATGCTATCATCATTGGCAATCCTGGCGAACAAGTCGGTTGGATGAGTCAATACGGTCATCGTTTGGCATTTAATCGAAATGGAGAGGCGACTTGTCCAGAAAGTGGGCAGAAATATAATCTGTCAGAGGGGAAGGTCAGATTAATTTCTTAATTTTGATTTTTGAAAAACTAAACTTTGAGTAAAATAAAATTCGCCATTGTGGGAATGGGGCATATAGGCAAGCGCCATGCCACTATGATTCAACAACATGAAGCTACCGAATTAATTGGTGTGGCCGACATCGATGAGTCGCTGAAAGAAACATTGGAACATCAATTTAATGTCCCCGTTTTTTCTTCTTTGGAGCAAATGATAGCCGCAGGCATTCAGCCGGAAGTCTTGAGTATTTGCACGCCCAATAATTCTCATGCAGCATTATCCATTTTAGGATTAGACCAAGGTTTTCACGTATTATGTGAGAAACCTATGGGATTGAAAAAATCAGCTTGTGAAGCAGTTATTTTTAAAGCTTTGCAAAAAAACAAGCTCGTCTTTTGTGTGATGCAAAATCGATATAGTCCTCCTGCAGTTTGGCTAAAAAAAATGGTAGATGCGAACCACCTTGGTCGCATTTATTTAGTACAAATTAATTGCTATTGGAACAGAGATCAACGCTATTATAAATCGGGTAGTTGGAAAGGGAAAATGGAAACAGACGGAGGCGTTTTGTTTACCCAATTCAGCCATTTTATAGACATGATGTATTGGTTGTTTGGAGACATCACAAATATTAATGCCCGTTTTATGGACTTCAATCATTCGGAACTTACCGAGTTTGAAGATTCGGGGGTAGTGCATTTTGATTTTGTACAAGGCGGAACAGGCATATTAAATTTTTCGACTTCCGTTTGGGATGCAAATTTTGAAAGCAGCATCACCATCATTGGAGAAAAAGGAACAATCAAAGTAGGTGGACAATATATGGATCAAGTCTCCTATTGTCATGTAAAAGATTACGAGATGCCTAGCTTACCTCCGAGTAATCCTCCAAATGATTATGGACATTATAAAGGAAGTGCAGCCAATCATCATTATGTAATACAAAATGTGGTGGATACCTTAAGAGGAGATCATGTAGCAACAACCAATGCCATGGAAGGCTTGAAAGTAGTAGAGATTATAGAGCAGATTTATCAATTTAGAAAACCTAAATAAGCCATGAGTGTATTAATAACAGGAGGCGCTGGATTTATAGGATCAAATCTTTGCGATTATCTTTTGGCAAAAGGAGAACAGGTTATTTGTTTTGACAATTTTGACCCTGTATATGATAAGTCAATAAAGCTTGACAATTTGAAGGGTGCGCTTAATCATCCTAATTTCAAATTCATAGAAGGCGATATTTTAGATAAGCAAAGTTTAAATCAAAAGTTAAACGGAGAATCTATTTCTGAGGTTATTCATTTAGCCGCTAGAGGAGGTGTTAGGCCTTCTATAGATGATCCTGCAATTTATTATCAGATCAATGTAATGGGCACGGTGCACATTTTGGAATGGATGGTAAGCCAAAAGATAAATAAATTAATCTTTGCTTCTTCGAGTTCTGTTTATGGCAATAGTTTGAACACTCCTTACCATGAAGAAGAGCATCCTTTAAGTCCAATTTCACCTTATGCTTCCTCCAAACTTGCGGGAGAAAAGCTTTGTGAGACTTTCAATAATTTATATCAATTGGATATTAGTTGTTTACGGTTTTTTACTGCCTATGGCCCGAGGCAACGACCTGGAATGGGAATTCAAATATTTACTGAAAAAATGATCAACCAAGAGACCATTCAACTTTTTGGAGATGGGGAATCTTCGAGAGATTATACATACATTGAAGATCTTTTAGAAGGTATTTTTTTAGCCAAGCAAAACTTAAGCGGTTTTAATATTTATAATCTTGGAAGTGGTTTACGTATAAAGCTTACAAAACTAATACAAACTATAGAGCAAGACTTGAAACAAAAGGCTAATATTTCAGTAAAAGAAAAGCAATTGGGCGATGTAGACCAAACCATTGCCAATATAGATAAAGCAAAAAAACATCTAGGTTATTTACCTACACATACAATAAACCAAGGAATTCATAAGTATATACTTTGGTACAAAAACAAGAACGATATTTTATAAATAAAATTTATTATTAAAATATCTAAATAGAAAAAGCAAAATTATGAAAGGAATAATTTTAGCCGGTGGGTCTGGAACACGACTCTACCCAATAACAATGGCATTAAGTAAACAACTCATGCCTATTTATGATAAACCGATGGTTTATTATCCACTCTCTATTCTAATGATGTCAGGGATTCGGGAAATATTAATTATTTCAACCCCTCATGATTTACCTAGTTTCCAAAAACTATTAGGTGATGGAAGTCAGTTTGGTTGCCAGTTTTCTTATATCGAACAAAAAGTACCGAATGGTTTAGCACAAGCTTTTGTTTTGGGTGAAGAATTTATAGGAAATGATAAGGTCGCTCTGATTTTAGGAGATAATATTTTTTATGGTGCTGGATTACAAAAAACACTTTTAGAAAATAATGATCCAGAAGGAGGGACTATTTTCGCTTATCAGGTTTCTGATCCCGAGCGTTATGGCGTAGTCGATTTTGATGAAAATCTAAACGCTCTATCTATAGAAGAAAAGCCTGCAAATCCAAAATCAAATTATGCCGTGCCTGGTTTGTATTTTTATGACAATAGTGTAGTAGAAGTTGCTAAGAATATCAAACCAAGTGCAAGAGGAGAATATGAAATTACGGACGTTAATAAACATTATTTAAAGGAAGGTAAACTAAAAGTAGGTGTTTTAAGTAGAGGGACAGCTTGGCTAGATACAGGCACAATAGATTCATTGATGCAAGCGAGTCAATTTATACAAGTGATTGAGCAACGTCAAGGACTTAAAATAGGATCACCTGAAGAAATTGCATATCGAATGAATTTTATCAATGACAAGCAGCTAAAAGCCCTTGCTGAGCCACTAAAGAAAAGTGGATATGGTCAATATTTATTAGGTTTATTACAATAATGCAGGTCTTAATCTATTAAAGATTGTTTTTTTTTGAGAAAACGAAAAAAACCACAAAACACTAACCATCAGTCATTTAAACATAAAAACAATCAAACCTTAATCATTCTTAATAAAAAACATTCCATAAAATTTTGATTTTAAAATCAAAAATGAGTAAATTTGTTACTCAATTATTTGTCATAGGGTTCTTTTTAAAATTTAATAATGGGGGAGATTGAAAAATTTCCCCTATTTGTTTGTTAAGACCTACACAATTATGCTTGAAACACTTATTTCTTCCAAAACCCGAATTAAATTGCTGCTCAAGTTTTTTCTTAACAGCAATACTACTGCTTATCTTCGCAATTTAGAATCTGAATTTGGAGAGTCTACGAATGGTATTCGAGTAGAGCTTAATAAATTTGAAAGTGCGGGCATGTTGCTTTCTGAAAAAGAGGGAAACAAAAAAGTATTTCGAGCAAACACCAAACATCCACTGTTTGGCGAGATTCACAATATCATTTTAAAATATGTAGGAATTGATCGCATTATTCAAAATGTGGTTAAACGCTTAGGCGATATAAAGAAAGTTTTTCTTGTTGGAGAATTTTCTAAAGGCCTAGATAGTGATGTTATTGATCTTATTTTAGTTGGAGATATTGATAAAGTTTATTTAATTAATTTGATTGATAAATCAGAACAGATGATCAATCGAAAGATTCGGTATTTAACTTATACCAATGATGAATTTGAAAAGATAAATTTAAAAACATATAAGCCTCATCCTGTTCTATTATGGAATGCTGAAGCCTAATATTCCTAAAACTTAAACACGACAAAGAGTAGAAATGTATAATGCATTATTAAACAAAGACAAAACACTTGCAGTTATTGGACTTGGCTATGTGGGTTTACCAATAGCCCTAGCCTTTGCAAAAAAAATTCGCGTCATTGGTTTTGATATTAATGAAGAGCGTGTTGATTTAATGAAAAAGGGAATTGACCCTTCTCAAGAATTAACTGCAAGCCATTTTAAAGATACGGATATTCACTTTACCACTAATGTAAAAGATTTAGAATCCGCAGATTTTTATATCGTAGCTGTTCCCACGCCAATAGACAAACACAAAGTTCCAAATTTGACGCCCTTAATTAAGGCTTCAGAAACCATTGGACAAGTAATCTCTCCAGGAAATTATGTGGTATATGAATCTACGGTATATCCAGGATGTACAGAAGATGATTGCCTTCCTATCATAGAAAAGCTTTCTGGATTAAAAGCAGGTGTTGATTTTAAATATGGTTATTCACCCGAACGAATCAATCCAGGAGACAAAGTACATACCCTAGAATCAATAATTAAAGTGGTTTCAGGTAATGATGAAGAATCGCTTGATGTCATTGCCAAAATATATGACATTGTGGTGGATGCAGGGACATATAAAGCTTCTTCTGTAAAAGTCGCAGAGGCTTCTAAAGTTATTGAAAATACCCAACGAGATCTCAACATTTCATTTATGAATGAGTTGTCTATTATTTTTGACAAAATGGGTATTAACACGAGTGAGGTGATTGAAGCAGCAGGTACTAAATGGAATTTTTTAAAATTTTATCCTGGTCTAGTTGGAGGACATTGTATTGGGGTAGATCCTTATTATTTGACTTATAAATCAAAACAACTAGGGTACGATCCTCAAGTTATTTTGAGTGGCCGACGAATCAACGATGGTATGCCTGCTTATGTAGCGAAGAAAGTAGTTCAATTGATGATTAAGGCAGGGAAAGATCCCCAAAAAACCAAAGTCTTAATCATGGGTATTACATTTAAAGAGGATGTAAGTGATATACGTAATTCTAAAGTAGTAGATCTTATCCAAGAACTTCAAGATTATTCGGTGCAAGTAGAAGTTATTGATCCTTGTGCAGAAAAAGAGGAAGTAAAATCTGCTTACCAAATAGATTTAGTAGAGGAACCATCTAAAGACTATGATGCTATTATTGCTGCGGTAAAACACAAAGCCTTTGAGCATTATAACCAAGATTTTTTCATTGAGCACTCAAAGGATAGCCCTATAATTGTAGACATTAAAAACATGTATTTCAATAAGTTAACCTCTGAATTAACATATTGGACCTTGTAGAGATTGTATAGTTATGATGACTTGGGAAAATCACTTACACGACACAACGCATAAATGGTTTGCAATCTATACTCGATTTAAACGGGAAAAGACCGTGTTGAAGTCTTTGACCGCTCAAGGGATTGAAGCCTATCTTCCCATTCAAAAAGTAGTTCGTCAATGGGAACGTAAAACAAAGACTGTTGAATTGCCTTTAATTAATTGTTATGTTTTTGTAAAGATTACAAAAAGTCAGTACAAAGAAGTGCTATCTACCCGAGATGTAGTTACATTTGTGAAATTTTCGAAAAATTTGATTGCTATTCCTGAAGAAGAGATAACCTTAATGCGTCGAGTGATTGGAGAATATGATCAAATTGAGATGACGCCTATCTGCTTTAAGGAAGGAGAAATAGTAGAAATAATTTCAGGAAACTTAACAGGTATCAAAGGAAAACTAATTACACAAAGAAGTAAACACGAAGTGGTCATTGCGTTAGAACGGATTGGCTTTCAAATGCAAATTTCAGTAGAGCCTTCATTATTACGAAAAGTGGCGGCTTACATATAAAGATGATTTTTTTAAATAAACCATTTGCTTCTTTTGGAGCAATAAAACCCAAGACTAGCCTACGAGAACCATCGGAAATAAGTTTGCGACTTATTAACGGCGAAGCCTTATAAATTCAGCTTTACAATGTCTGTTAAAACAATTATAAAGCCTTCCAAAAATCCTTTCAAAATTAACTTTAAGGAATTATGGCAATACAGAGATCTTCTTTGGACATTGACATATAGAGATTTTCGAGTAAAATATGCACAAACTGCAATTGGCTTTACTTGGGCTATAATCAATCCTGTTTTCACCATTCTTATTCTTTCTTTTGTTTTTGGTACTATTGCCAAAGTAGGAACTGGCGATACTGGAGTACCACATCTTCTTTACACTACCGCTGGCTTATGCGGTTGGACCTATTTTGCTACACTTTTAGGTCAAGCAGGAAACTCTATTATAGGGGCCCAGGGCATGGTTAAAAAGATATATTTCCCTAGACTAGTTATTCCTTTATCTAAAGCGATAACCGCATTCATCGATCTTGGAATTACGTTATTGATTATCGCAGGATTGATGATTTTTTATGGAATTGCCCCTAAGGCTTCAATTATGTTTCTCCCACTTTTCCTATTGATTGCAATTATTACAGGTTTAGCAGGAGGAATATGGATGAGTGCACTAACTATTCGATATAGAGATTTTCAACACATCACTCCATTATTATTAAGAGTAGGAATGTATGCTACTCCTATTGCTTTTCCAGCGTCTGCTGTACCTGAAAGCTATCGGATGTTTTTTTATTTAAACCCAATGGCGGGTGTGGTAGAAGGTGTTCGTTGGAGTATACTTGGAGGTACTCCTCCTGATTCGTATGCTTATATATCCTTTGGGATAATTATCATTTTTTTCATTTTAAGTCTTTTTTACTTTAATAAAGTAGAAAAAATTATGGCTGACATTTTATAACACTATGAGTAAAACGACTATTAAAGTTGAAAACATTTCCAAAAAATATACTTTAGGTATGATCGGAAGTGGCTCGTTAAGAGAGTCAATTTCTTTAGGTGCAAGCAAATTGTTTGGAAAAAAAACAGAAGAAATTTCACAAAAAGAATTTTGGGCCCTCCGAGATATTAACTTTGAAGTTAAACAGGGAGAAGTTGTAGGCATCATTGGCAAAAATGGTGCAGGTAAAAGTACCCTATTAAAAGTACTTTCGAGAATTACACAACCAACAACAGGCCAAATTACTATTGATGGCCGAATTGCCTCCCTATTAGAAGTTGGCACGGGGTTTCATCCAGAATTATCTGGAAGAGAAAATATTTTCTTAAATGGGGCCATCTTAGGTATGGATCGAAAAGAAATTAAATCAAAATTTGACGAAATTGTAGAATTCTCTGGTGTTGAAAAATTTTTAGATACCCCAGTTAAACGATATTCTTCTGGAATGTATGTTCGGTTAGCCTTTGCCGTTGCCGCACATTTAGAACCTGAAATTTTAGTTATTGATGAAGTACTTAGTGTGGGAGATGCAGAGTTCCAAAAGAAATGCTTAGGCAAAATGAATGATGTAGCTAAAGGAGGTAGAACCGTTTTATTTGTTAGCCACAATATGGCTGCGGTAAGAGACCTTTGCTCTTCAGGTATTGTTTTAAATCATGGCGAAGTTGTTTTTTCAGGAAAAACAGAGGATTCTATAAATTATTATTTAGAAAGTTTAAACGAAGATATTTCTACTACAGGAGAAATAGAATGGCCAATTGAAAAAGCAAAAGGCAAAGAAGAAATGCGTTTACTTGCTGTTCGATTAAAAAATGAAGAGGGAAAAGTGCAATCTGTTTTTCGATCAGACAAAAAAATAAAATTAGAAATAGAATATCTCCTTGTGAAGGATATCGGAGAAATGCGGATTAATGTGCAAATTAGGACTAAAGATGGTTCTATTTTATTTGCAACAAGTACGCACGATATAGAACCCAAAGACAAGCTAGCGGGTAGACACATATGCCATACTTGGCTCCCAGCTAATTTCTTCAATCAAAGTAATTATAAAGTTGCCATTCAAGCAGGAATACCACAAGTAAAACAATTGTTAAAAATAGATAACTATCTTGATTTTTCAATAGAACATTATCTTGGTACAGGAAGTCGATTAAATAAATTACTCCCAGGCTACACTGCTCCTGTAATGAATTGGGAAACAAAATATATAAATAACGATGCTATTTCACCGCATAAAGAATAGGTTAGTAAAAAAAGAAGCGAAGGTACTTCCTTTTATTGGTCAACGTAAAATTAGCGATACTGAAGATCATGATATTTTTATTATTGGATTTCCCAAATCTGGGAATACATGGATGCAACATATTATTAGTCATTTATACTACCACTTAAACGGCAACCAATCGCGATCAATTATAAACATGATAGTACCTGATGTTTATGCGAATTCACATTATTTAAGACTTTCGGATGTGGCCTTTTTTAAATCACATGATTTACCGAAACCACATCATAAAAAAGTAATTTATATTGTGCGGGATGGAAGAGATGCATTACTTTCTTACTATCATATGCAAAAAAATAGGTCACATGATGTCCAACTCAAAGATTTCTTTTCAAAAGAAGCAAAACTGTTTCCGTCACTTTGGCACGAACATGTGGAAGCTTGGACAGAAAACCCCAACAATGCGAATATTCTTTATATAAAATATGAGGATTTAATCTATAAAAATCATGAAACAATAAAAACTATTGGTCAGTTTATCAATGCATCAAACTTATCCCAAGATTTCATTAATTATGTTTCTGAAGAAACATCGTTTGATAGCATGCGTAATGTTGAAAAACATGATAACGCTTGGAAAGAGAGTAAAAAGAAATCAAAAATAAAAGAAGGCGCCTTTTTTGTTCGAAAAGGAAAAGTTGGTGAATATGCAACAGATGTTCCTGAGGAGTTAATTCAACATTTTAACTCCTTTTCTAAAAAAGCCCTCCTACAATTTGATTATACTGAATAGTTCGCCAATTACTTTTACAACCTCTTCTTTTTACAAGATGTTGTGTAAACCAACCTAACTCCATTTTTAATTATGACAGATCAATTTCCCGATTTTTTTGTAGTTGGAGCAGCAAAAAGTGGAACAACAGCCTTATGGAAATATTTCCAAAGTCATCCCGAAATTTTTGTAACAAAAAAAATTGGTGAAAAAGAGCTTGGGTATTTTTCACCTCATTATGGTATCACCGATGAACAAAAATATCTTTCTTATTTTAAGGCTTCTAAGGAAAACCAATTAGCTGGAGAGGTTTGTCATGCCTATTTATCATCTCCCGAAAGTGCGCAGTTAATTAAATCTAAGATTCCTAATGCCAAGATTATTATTATGCTTAGAAATCCAATTGATCGAGCATATTCCTTATACAATTGGATGACCATCAATGGGTATGAAAATGCAAAAAACTTTGAAACTGCATTAAAAAATGAAAAAGAAACAAATCCTTCATCGATTACTCAAAGACATTCCTTCTACCAAAACTACCTTTACTTTTCTTCTGGTTTATACTATGAACAGGTAAAAAGATATTATGACCTCTTTCCCCAAAATACATTAGTATTGGTATATGATGACTTTAAGAAAAACCAAGACCTTACACTAAATAAAATTTGTGCTTTTTTAGGCATACAAAAATACTCTGAAAACTTTAAGGAAAAAAGAACAAACGTATCTCATAAAATACGCTCTGTTCCTTTGCATTATTCTTTACTCAAACTTAAAAAAAGTAAATACACACGAATACCCATCCTTGGAAGAATAATTCAACTCCTTTCTGTTAATTTATTAAAATTAAACACAAAGAATATAGCTCCTGACTTATTAAAAGAAAGTACAAGAGAAAAACTCGCAGCCAATTATTCCTCTGATATTGAAAAAACGTCCAAACTTATTGGCGTGGATTTGGTTTCTCGTTGGCTTTAAAGATTATCTTTATATAAAATGTTTAGAAAAATAAAAAACCGTTTACGTCAGATTTTAAAACCACCACAACCACCAACTAATACCCAATATTTTAGTCTAGGAAAAAATAGTACATTTAACAGTAAATCTATTTTTGTAAGAAATCCTATTCCTAATCATAAATTCCTTTCCATAGGAGAGGATTGTGAGATCAGTGGAAAATTTATTTTTGAGATCAATAATGGGAAAATAAAAATCGGAAACCGAACATTTATTGGAGGTGGAAAATTTATATGTATTGATGAAATTAATATTGGTGATGACGTAATGTTTTCTTGGGGATGTACCATTATGGACAACAACGCACATTCTTTAATTTCTGAGGAACGAAAAAATGATGTGTTAGACTGGAAAAAAGGATTACAAGAAAATAAAATAGGGAAGTACAAAGATTGGAGCAACGTAAAACGAGCCCCAATTCATATTAAAAATAAAGCTTGGATTGGCTTCAATTGTATTATTTTAAAAGGAGTTACGATTGGAGAAGGTGCCATTGTAGCCGCTGGAAGTGTGGTTACCAAAAATGTTCCAGACTATGCTGTGGTAGCAGGAAATCCAGCTAAAATAATTAAATATACTACATAACAATGAATTGGGAAGAAACGATTCAATTTATACGCAAAGACCCTGCTTACGCCAATTTAGTTGAAAAAACCTATTTTGATGAAGATTTAGTACTCAATATTGAACGGTTTAGAAAAAGTAAAGAACTTGAAGAGACCATTCAACTCTTTAAAAAATATGCTCCCCACGGGAAAAAAATATTAGACATTGGTTGCGGGAATGGTATTAGTTCTATTGCTTTTGCTCTATTGGGCTATCAAGTAGATGCCGTAGAACCCGACGCTAGTACAACCGTTGGTGCAGGAGCTATTCGACTGATGAAAGCGCATTATCAGCTTGAGAACATTAAAGTCTATGAATCTTTTGCAGAAGATATTTCTTTCCCTTCTAATGCTTTCGATATTGTTTATATTCGTCAAGCCATGCATCATGCCAATGATTTAACTAAATTTATTGGTGAAGCAGGACGAGTTTTAAAACCAGGTGGAATCTTGTGTACGATTCGAGACCATGTCGTTTTTGATAAAGAAGACAAAGAATGGTTTTTAGAAAATCATCCACTCCACAAATTTTATGGCGGAGAAAATGCTTTCAGCCCTAGTGAATATAAAGAGGCCATGATCAAAGCCAATCTAAAAGTTGACCTTGAACTAAAGTATTTTGACAGTATTATTAATTATTTTCCAAAAACGAAACAACAAATTGAATTCATTCAGTCAAGGAAGAATTTGGTAAATAAAATACCCAATTTATTTCATTTTTTATTACCTCAACGAATAAAGAAATACACGACTCAACTAGACGAAAAGAAAGTGCCTGGCAGAATGTATTCTTACATCGCTACAAAAAATAATGCTTAATGAAGATTCTGATTATCGGATCAAAAGGTTTTATAGGTAAGCATTGTATTACCTATTTTAAAGAAATCCCTAATATTCAAGTTTTTGGTTGTGATGTTGTCGTTGATTATACCAACGACAACTATTACTTAATTGATACAAGTACGAACAATTATAACCAAATATTTAAATCTAATCAATTTGATGTTTGCATTAATTGTTCTGGTGCAGCAAGCGTTCCTCATTCCATAAAAAACCCAATGAGGGATTTTCAACTGAATACAGCCAACGTATTTAAATTACTTGATTCCATCAGGCAATATAATTCTTCTTGTAAATTCATCAACCTATCTAGTGCTGCTGTTTATGGCAATCCACAAACACTTCCAATTGTAGAAAATCAAAAAATCGCTCCTGTTTCTCCTTATGGATATCATAAATGGAAAAGTGAAATTATTTGTAAAGAGATGAACCAATTATTTGGACTTCAAACCAAAAGCTTGCGGATCTTTTCTGCTTATGGGGAAGGACTACAAAAACAACTATTTTGGGATTTATATAAAAAATCAAGATCTGGAAGTTCGCTAGAGTTGTTTGGAACAGGAAAAGAATCTCGTGATTTCATTCACGTACAAGATATCATACAAATTATTCACCTAGTTATTCAAAAAGATAATTTTGATGGAGAAGCTTTAAATGTAGCTAATGGTGAAGAAATTTTTATTCAAGATGCTGTGCATACATTCTTTGCTCTATTAGGTAATCCTATAGAATATCAATTTAAAGGGGATATAAGAAAAGGGGATCCTATAAATTGGGTAGCAGATATACAAAAGATCAAACAATTTGGATATCAACAAAATTATTCCTTAACAGCAGGCTTAACTGAATATGTAACATGGTTGAAAGAATTAAAATAGGCTTAACCTTTTCTTATAATGAAGGATGGATAGGAGGAACCTATTATGTGATGAACTTGATTCACGCATTAAATGCATTAGACGATGTTCATAAACCTTTTCTTATTATCCTTTCCAAAGATGAAACAGACTTTGAAAAAGTTAAGGCAATCCAGTATCCTTATATTGATTATCAATTAATAAACAAAACTGATCTCTCTCTACCTGCTAGAATTATTAATAAATTGGCCCGCCCAATTTTCAAAGATAATTTGATAAAAATAAAACCACATAAACAAAAAATAGATGTATTATTTTGGGGAACACTAGATCATTATTTTAGAAAAATCCCTATTCATTTGTTTTGGATACCTGACTTTCAAGAAGTTCATCTTCCTACTTTTTTTAGCGCCAAACAAATCGAAAGTAGAAGAAAAAAATATAGGCATCTTGTTCAACAAAAGAAAGATATTGTATTTAGTAGTCAGGATGCCAACAATGATTTTAATCAATTATTTCCAAATGCTAAAGGGAATAGTTTTATTTTAAATTTTGCAGTAAGCCATCCTAAAGAATATAAAAAACGTTCTATTGACACCTTAAAAAAGAAATATGATTTAACATCTCCTTATTTCTTTTGCCCAAACCAATTTTGGAAACATAAAAACCATATGCTTGTCCTTAATAGCTTGAAAGAACTTAAATCAAAAGGACAACTGAATTTTACAGTCGCTTTCTCTGGTAAAGAATCTGATCAGAGAAATCCCAATTATTTTAAAGGATTAAAAACATTTGTTCGTGAAAACAACTTAGAAAATAATATTCGTTTTCTTGGATTTATAGATCGAAAAGATCAACTCCAATTGATGAATCACGCTTTAGCTATTGTCCAACCTTCGTTGTTTGAAGGTTGGAGTACTGTCGTTGAAGATGCCAAAGCTATGAATCAGAATATTATTATTTCTGACTTAGATGTACACAAAGAACAATTGGGAGACACAGGATACTTTTTTGACCGAAACAGTAGCATCGAATTAACGAAACAGTTAATGTTTTTTAATCAAAACCAAATTTCTCGTCCCGAATTTCATTATGAAAAAAAAGTACATGAATTTGGAGATAAGTTTATGACTATAATCAAAAAGTTAATTGCTGATAATGCCTAACGCTATTCTTAAATCACTTCCTACACCAAACCGTATGGGATGGCCATGGACCGAAGAAGTAGATCCTAATGTTTACGACACGGATAAATCTTATCCCAAAATCTCTATCGTTACTCCTAGTTTTAACCAAGGGCAATTTATTGAAGAAACGATCCGTTCAATTATTTTACAAAATTATCCTAACCTCGAATTTATTATTATTGATGGTGGCAGCACAGACGAAACTATTGAAATCATAAAAAAATACGAACCGTGGATTACCTATTGGGTTAGCGAAAAAGATCGTTGTCAAAGTCATGCAATTAATAAGGGGTTTGCTAAGTGCACTGGCGAAATTATAGCCTGGTTAAATAGTGATGACCTCTATAATAAAAACATCTTGTCAAAAGTGGCATCCGCGTTTTCTGAACATCCTGAAATGTCTTTGTTACATGGACAATGTATGCATTTTGATACCGAATACGACAAAGGATTCTTAAAAGGAGAAGACTTTGACTACCTTGAATATCTCTCTACCTTTGAAAGCTTTCCTGTACACCAGCCAGCAACTTTTTTTAAACGAGAGGCCGTATTGCAAGTTGGTGATTTAGATGAAGCGTTGAAGCAAAGCATGGACAAAGACCTTTGGCAAAGATTAGGTCTTGCGGGTCAAATTAAATTCATTCCTTATCATATTGCTTCATTTAGAAGATATGGCGAACAAATTACGGCCTTGAATCAAAAGAATAAATCTTTTTTTCTTTCAAAAGAAAGGATCAGAGCCTTAGACAACCTTTACAAATTGTCTCCACCCAAAGAAGTGATGAAAATTAAAAATAAACTATACGCGTTTTATAATCATTTCTTAGCCATAGAACAACTTTCTAATAAAAATTTTAAGCACGCATTTAGTACATGGAAATCTGCTAAGAAGAAGTTTGGATTTCATTTTAATTCTAGATACTTCATGTTAAACTTTAATTTACTTTTTAAAGGCCGTGGAGCAGAAAAAATGAGAAAATTGTTAGGCCTAAAAAAAATATATCATTAAAAGATTTCATCCCCTTATTGGGCCACATAGCTCCTAGCAAGTTAATCATCTAATAGTGAAAATTCTTTTTATCATTTCTAATCTTACCTTTGGAGGAATACAAACCCAAGCAATGAATATTGCTGCTTTTTTCCAAAAAAAAGGATTTGAAGTACATTTTTTAGGGTTTAAAAAGTATGACGAACAATTTGTTAAGGCCCTTCTAGAAAAAAATTATACGGTAGATTATTGGCCATATTTTGGAAAACCCATTGGTTCCATTTTTCAACGATTTTTTAGATTAACAAAGTTAATATGGAAAGTTCGACAATTAAAACCAACAGTCTTAGTGCCTTTCCATTATAAAACTTGTATCGAATTTGGGGCAATCTCAAAATGGGTTGGAGCTAAAGTCTGTTTTTTTCAAATCCGAAGAACGCTAAAAAAAGATAGCATCAATACTATTAGCACCCTAGAACATAGGGCATATAAAAATAAACCCATTTTAGTAACTAACTCAAAACACGCACAAGTCGTTTTTCAAGAAAAAGTCAATCCATACGGTTTAACTGTTCATCAAATTTATAATGGTTTAAATCTGCGACCTATTGATCAATCGAAAAACTGGAAACAACATTTCAACCTCGAATCGTACGATTTTGTGGCTGTTTCACTCGCTAATTTTTTTATTGAAAAAGATTATACCACCTTATTAAAAGCATGGCAATTATTTTTAACAAAGACTAAAGCGAATGCGGTATTATGCATTGGAGGGATTGATGGATCAAATGGGAATCATCTACAACGGAAAGATTATGAAAATCTTGTTAAAGAATTGTCCATTCAAAATCATGTCCGTTTTTTAGGTGCTGTTACACAAAACCTTGAATTGATTACTGCAAGTAATCTTGGTATTCTTTCCTCTACTTCTGAAGGACTTCCTAATGTGGTCTTGGAAATCATGGGAGTAAAAAGATGCTTTATAGGAACAAAAATCTCAGGTATTCAAGAAGCCGTAGGAGAAGGCTATCCGATTCCTTTATTTGAGGTAGGTGATACCCAACATCTTGCCATACTTATTGAGGCCGTATACGATAAAAAATTTGATTTAAGTCAAATCAATAAATATACAGAAGATCGAATAAATTCTTTTTTCAACTTAGATCGTTTGGGCGAAGATTATTATCAACTAATTACACAAAAACAGCTGTCTAACCGTGCTATTTAATTCGTTAGATTTTGTTCTTTTTTTTCCTGTAGTTGTTGCATTATATTTTGTTCTTCCACAAAAATGGAAGAACATCATGTTGCTTCTTGCAAGCTACTACTTCTATATGTGTTGGAAAGTAGAGTATATTTTACTCATATTATTTTCCACAATCGTCGACTACTCCGTCGCAATCAAAATGTCGGAAAGTCTACACAAAAAAGTTAGAAAACGGTGGCTTTACTTATCTCTTGGAGTCAATTTAGGTATTCTTTTTCTTTTTAAATATTTTAACTTATTTAATGATGCCGTTCAAGCAGCCTTTAATAAATTTAATTTATTTTATGATATACCTACTTTTGAGTTATTGCTTCCTGTAGGAATTTCGTTTTATACCTTTCAAACCTTAGCTTATACTATTGATGTATATAATGGGAAGTTAAAACCCGAACGAAATCTATTCAACTTTGCACTTTATGTTTCTTTTTTTCCGCAACTGGTAGCAGGTCCAATAGAACGAGCCTCTAGACTTCTTCCTCAATTCCAAAAAACCTACCAATATAATTATATTCGTGTAGTTGGAGGATTACAACAAATGCTTTGGGGCTTTTTTAAAAAGTTAGTAATAGCGGATAGACTTGCGCCTTTAGTCAATGAAATTTATAATGCTCCAACAGAAGTTAGTGGTATTACATTACTTACTGCTACCTATTTATTTGCATTTCAAATATATTGTGACTTCTCTGGATATTCAGACATTGCTATTGGTAGTGCCCGTGTAATGGGTTATGACCTTATGGATAATTTTAAGGTACCTTATTTATCCAAATCAATTAGAGAGTTTTGGCAACGATGGCATATTTCACTTTCGACTTGGTTTAGAGATTATGTATATATCCCATTAGGAGGAAATCGAGTAAAAGTATATCGTTGGTATTTAAACCTCCTCATCGTATTTATGGTAAGTGGGCTATGGCATGGTGCAAATTGGACCTTTCTAATTTGGGGTGCACTACATGGTATATATTTAATTATAGAAATTTTATTGAATAAGCTTCCTCCAATATTAAAAAGATTTCCTAAAATTAAACATTGGTTTCTCATAGGAATAACTTTTCACCTCGTGCTATTAGCATGGATCTTTTTTAGAGCGAATACGGTAAACGATGCATTCTATATTCTAAAACAAATAGCCTATATTCCAACCGAATTATCTATTTCTAATATTATAAATGGTGTACTTTGGAAAGTAAATCGTTTAGCCGTTATTCTAACCTATATTATTCTTTTTTGTTTTATTTTTCTAGATCCATTTATGGATAAAAAAATAAAACAATTTAAAGGTGGAGAAAAATTTTCTCATGGATTATTACTATCCGCATTACTTCTTGTGCTTATTCTTCTCTTCGGATTTTTTGGAGAAGTTGAATTTATCTATTTTCAATTTTAATGAGTCGATTATTTAAAAAAGGAATTATCTTTTTGTGTTTGACAGTATTCATATACGTCATTCTATTTAGTTTATTATACTTCATTAAACCAACAGAAAACTCCCTACTCTATTATACTTCTGAAACCCTTAGAAGTAAAGGGAAACGACATAGTTACAAATCATTTAATGAATTTAATACAGGAATTAAAAACGGGCCGTATGATATTGTAGTACTTGGTTCTTCGCAAGCTTACAGAGGATATGACCCAAGAATATTTGCCGCACATAATATTCGAATGCATAATCTCGGAACGAGTTCTCAAATTATTCAAAATACCGAGGTAATTTCCAAACATATGATCAATAAAGAATCTGCCAAAGCGGTAATATTAGATATCTTTCTTGGAGGCATTACTGGGGAAGGAATTGAATCTACAATAAATTTAGTTCAAAACATACCAAGTAGAAAAGCCTCTACAGAAATGATCTGGCGAATGAAAGATATACGAGGCCTGAATATGTTTATGCTTAGATTGTTTGATGATTATTTTTTAGTCGAAAAAGAAATAGATAAATCGGTAAGCTATTATCATAAAAACTCTACTTATATTTCAGGAGGCTTTTCACAAACTCCAGATTCATTCATGGTAGAAAAAGATGACGAACGGATTTATAAAGTAGGCCATCCGCACTTAAAATACGTAGACGCTATTCTTGCTGATTTAGAGAAAAAAGAGATCCCCGTTTATTTAGTCATGGCTCCACAGCCACGTTTGTTTTTACCCAAAAATAAAACTGCATTTTTAAAAGATATACAGCAAATCGCTGCTAAATATAAAAACACAAAAGTATTGGATTTTGCATGGGCATTACCCCTAGAGGCAAAATATCATTATTTCGATCGTCGACATTTGAACCAAGCAGGTGTTGAAATTTTCAATAATGAATTAATTCAATATTTAAAATAAGCAAATCGATGAATACAGAAAAAAAATTACTGATTACTGGAGGTGCAGGATTTATAGGTTCTAACCTCGTCAACCATTTTTTAAGTAAAGATTATATTTCCAAAGTTCGCGTTTTAGATAATTTGTCTACGGGAAATAGAAGGAACTTAAAACCTTTTGAAAAAAATTCTAAATTTGAATTTATTGAAGGGGATATTCGAGATTACAAAACCTGTCTGGATGCTTGTAAAGGGATGGATGTAATCAGTCACCAAGCTGCTCTTGGATCTGTCCCTCGATCTATAAAAAACCCATTAACCACCAATGAGGTAAATATTTCAGGTACCCTAAACGTATTTACTGCAGCAAAAGAATGTAATATTAAACGTATAGTTTATGCTGCCTCCTCATCTACCTACGGAGATAGCATGTCTTTACCTAAACGAGAGGATGTCATTGGTAGTCCTATCTCACCTTATGCAGTAACCAAACTTACCAACGAACTTTATGCAAAAGTTTTTGGTCAGCTTTATAATATGGAATTCATTGGCCTACGTTACTTTAATGTTTTTGGTCCAAATCAAGATCCTAATGGCGCTTATGCCGCAGTAATTCCTCTTTTTGTAAAAGCGATATTAAAAAATGAAGCCCCAACTATTTATGGGGATGGCCTACAAAGTAGAGATTTCACTTTTGTACAAAATGTAGTACAAGCGAATGAGAAAGCACTATTTACAACCAATAAGGATGCGATTAATGAGGTATATAATATTGCCATTGGAGAAAAAATCACACTTATTGATTTATTTGATGCGCTAAAAGAAATTTCAGGAAGTCTCTTAACCCCTAATTTTGGTCCTGCAAGACTAGGAGATGTGAAACATAGTTTAGCTGACATTTCGAAAGCAAAAAATTATTTAGAATACTCTGCTGATGTTCCAGTAAAAGAAGGTCTAAAGAAAGCATTCCATTGGTATAAGGAAACGTTAGTTTTTTCATAAGTTTTGAAAAACAAAACCGAGCATCTAATTAGTATTATTACCCCTAACTTTAATAAAGGGGATTATATAGAACAAACGATTCAATCTGTTATTGCTCAATCGTATTCGAATTGGGAATTGCTCATTATTGATGATGGTTCTACAGATCATTCGTTGAACATTATCAAAAAATATACAGCAAAAGACTCACGAGTTCGTTTTTTTTTAAGAGAGCAACTCCCTAAAGGAGGTTCCGTCTGTCGAAATATAGGTTTAGAAAAAGCAAAGGGAAATTGGGTTTTCTTTTTAGATTCAGATGACCTTATTACTCCTAATTGCTTAGAGAATAGATTAGGTCGAATTAAGCAACATCCAGATCATTCTTTTTATGTTTTTCCAACAGGTACTTTTTATGAAGAAGTAGGTGATTCATTAAGTCAATGGATTCCTCCTAAACAAAGTGATTATTTAAAACTTTTTCTTCGTCATGATTTACCGTGGAATATCTCTGGGTTAGTTTGGGAAATTGAATATTTAAAATCACTTCATGGATTTAAAGAACACTACCCTAGATTACAAGATGTTGAATTGCATACTAGAGCTTTAATTTATACCTCAAAATACAAAGTCTTTTCTACAGGAAGTATTGATTTTTTTTATAGAATTGCCCCTCAACGATCGAAAACAATCTATAACGAAGAACGGTACATTACCCTTTATTTAGAAGCTAGTCAGTATTATCTAAAAGATATGAAAAAGGCACTCTCAGATAACAACAAATCTAAATCCTATTTTTCTTCTCTTAGAGGCACCTATTTTGTAGCTATAAATCGAGTACTCACTACGTGTTATCGGTTAAAGAAAATAAATACTTCATTCGCTAATGAAAAAATTGAATTATTTCGCAAACAAACAAGCACCGTTAATCCTTCTATATTTAACCGCTTGATTATTTCAATTTACATCCAATTATATAAATTAGGTTTCGGCAAAGTCAAAGGGTTTAATTTTGTGCTAAAAAAAATATATTGTTTATAACATGGTAAAGGAAAAAAGATTTTTTATAGTTATTTTCTTGGCTTTCATTTTGGCTTGTAACTCAAGTAAAAAAAACACTACAAGCAGTACACCAAAGGCACAGTCTAACTATTCTATGCAACTAAAAAAAGTGAACCAATCAAACCAATCCATACAATTATTAGAATATCCTATTGGACATCCCAACGTTAGTCTTAAACCTTTAGATCAACTACGACAATTTCCATTGGCTCGATACAAAAAGAATCATTCATTACCTCCTCTTTTCAATTGGATGGACTTAAATTTTTTAGGTGGGAAAATGCATCCAAACTATAAGTTATCTAATGAACAAATTCAATCTAATCATCTCGCTATAAATAAAGAATTGGCAACCCAATGGAATTATTATTTTCACTTGGGAAATGTATCTAGAAACGCAATTAAATCGGCTAACAATCCTAACATTTTATTTGCCAACAAACATCCACAAATTCCCATTTCAGCAACTACGTTATGGACTCAACTTCAAAGAAGAGACGAGACGGGGAAAGTTCGAAGACCACATATTTTTACTTGTGTGTCTAATTTAAAGTATGTATTGAAAAATGATAAGGGCGAGTTTTTTTCAAGAAAAGGCCAAAAATCAGATACAAAAAAAATCATCAACTTTACAATACCCAATGATATTCCAAACAAAGACGGTCTATTACAAGCTAAACGTTTAAAAACAATTTTAAGTTATTTAACACGTCCTATTAATATCATTAATGAAAACGGAGAAGCACCTCCTTTTTATATAAAGGACTATGTGTTTAAACACGATGCAGAATCAGTCAAACACAAAAACAAACTAGGTTTTGAATCTTGGGACGAATATAAATCAACACAAAAAACAAGAATACGAAAGGCATACTTAGACCAAATAAAAAAACAAAACCCTAGACTAAAAAACACTATTTTTTCATGGTATTCTGTAGAAGGAGGACCTGCCGACCGTTTTGATTGGAACCTTTCAAAATCCATCTTATCAAAAGTAGATAATCAATATTATTCTACACCAAACTTTTATCCTAAGTCGCCAGAAGTATGGTCAAGAGTAAAAGGGCCATTTCATGGTTGGCAATGGATTGAAGATGGACGAAAGGTAGAAATAAAGGCTGGTGACAAATTATTCTCCCCATTTGTAGCTGCAGGTTGGTATAGAAACCCCGAAAAAAATATTCGCCCTGGTCAATGGTTAGGTTTATTAAAATGCTTAGGAGTTGTTGGAGCGACTTTTTATTACACTGGTCATTTTTCTACTGGTAAAGCTCCATTTCCGAAACCTGAAGATTATATTTGGCAAGCAGTGATGCCGACCTATGCACAAGCTATTACAAGCCATTATGAATCTATTTTAAGAACGGGTGATTTACTTTTAGATAGAAATAAAAAACCCATTGTACGTTATCCTGTGGAAGAACAAAATACGTTATTAACTATACGTAAACATGCAAATAAAAAAGTTTATGTAATTTCAGGAGCTGCTCAAACAACCAAAAACACGGTACCACAACCTCCGTTAAAATCCATTGCTACCTTTGAGCTCAATGGTTATCAAATAAAATTACCTATCCGACGTCAAGGTAGTACATACATCCTTGATTTCACCCAATCTCAGTCTATTAAACTCACGCAACTAGATGCATGGCATCAGGCGTATCACCCACATTGGTGGAGTAAAGATTACTTATTAGACTGTTCATTATTTGATTCTCCCAAAAATCAAACGCCTACTATTACAGATTATACAAAAAGTAATAATACATTAGACTTTAGTACATTTTCAAGTTATAAAAGAATAACTTCGTCAAACCAAATATTAACCTATACAATAAACGCTAAACAACATAAAAACTGTTACATTTTTGTTCGAGCTAGATCAACAACAGGAGGAAACATTAATTTATCACTGAATGATGAAAAGGCCAACAAAAAAATTGATAATCGTAACTGGGAGTGGATCAAGTTAGATGCTAAAGATACACTTCGCTTATTGAAAGGTGAAAACAAAATTTTTATTACTTCTATCCAAGGTACAATTGAGATAGATAAAATTTTCATTACACAGGAAAATGCAATACCAGCCTTAGCTGATTGGCAATTGTAATAATTATATAAAATGCATTATTTAAACACTAACTTTTCTCATCTTTCTTTTAATGATGTCTACTTATGAATAAAACTACTAAAATAGCAATATTAGGGGGAGGAGTATCTGGGTTAACTGTTGCCAATGAATTAATTAACAAACCCAATATAGAAGTCGATGTATATGAACAATCAGATTGCTTTGGTGGATTGAATAAAAGCCTACATATAGATGATTATGTTTTTGACATTGGTAGTTTTTTATATACAGACCAACATAATTTCATTAAAAACTTCCCTTTTCTAAAAGAACATTATCCCAAAATAAAAAGTAATCCCGTTTCAATACGTCCAAATTATACATTAGATAAATTCCCCTTAACGTTTAAAGGATATTATAAAAACTTTGGGTTATTTAATTTTATAAAAACGGGATGGAGTCTTCTTTATGCAAAATTAAGATATAGGAACCATAAAACACTACCCGCCTATTGTAAATACTTCTTAGGGTTTCAACTGTATGAAAAAAGTGGTTTAAAAAATTATATCGAGCGGTTGTATTGTTTGAATGATTATGAAGTAGATTTAGAATTTGCTAAGCAACGTATGCAAGCCATAGAAAATCTTTCTCTTAGAAAATATATTTTTCAAAATTTAAAACAAAAGTCAAATTCTGTTGAAGAATACATTAAAAAATCAAAATTCGTAAGACCTATTGAAGGCTTTGGATTATCCTTTGATTTAATTCATAAACATTTAGTTAAACATGGAGTAAACGCATTATTAAATGCGAAAATTTCAAAAATCGAAAAGATAGATAATCAATTTATTATTCATTATAATGGTGACAAGAAAAAGAGGTATGACCGAATTGTTTCTACGATCCCTATTCCGGTTATCATGCGGCTTGCCAATCTTCCAATAGACTTTCATCCTAAAACCGTCAATTTATTTTCTATTTTTTTTACAGGAAATATAAAGATTGATTCTGATGTAATTTATAATTATACGAATGAAGCAGATTGGAAACGATTAATTGTGTTATCCAAATATTATGGGAAAAAGAACAACATGGATTATTTCACAGCAGAAATAACAACCAAGAAATCGAATCCTGAAGATTTAGCGCAATTAGTTGAAAATTTTAAATCGCACATAAAAAAATTAAATATTTGTACGGGAGAAATTAACTTAATAGGACAACATCTTACAAAAAATGCTTATCCTGTTTTTTTAAAAGGTATGAATGCTAAAATACAAAAAGAGCGAAATAAAATATTTGACTTTGGAATTGACATTGTAGGTCGACAAGGTAACTTTCAATATTTATCTTCCGATTCTTCTTCTAAATTAGCTAGAGAATTTGTACAAAAGAATTTTAATTAATTTAAATCTATTGCCAATTGAGAATTAGCTTTATTGCTGGAGGTATTTTCCCCTATGTTTTAGGAGGCATGCAAAAACATTCATACTATTTATGTAAGTTTTTAGCACAACGAAAAATTCATATTGACTTATATCATACTAATTGGCAAACAAAATATGATATTTCAACCCTAGAGTTTTTTACAGCAGAAGAGAAAAAGTATATCTCATCTATTGTAATTCCTTATCCTGAGACCAAAAGTAAGCTTCCTGGCCATTATCTACGTGAACAATTGGAATTTTCGAATCGAATATTGGAGGCATATAAGAAACGACCACCTACAGACTTTATTTATACTAAAGGATTAGCAGGATGGGCCTTTTTAAAAGCAAAAGAGAAAGGGATGCATTTCCCTCCCATTGCCAATAAATCGCATGGATATGAAATGTATCAAAAAGCGCCAAATTTAAAAACCAAGTTGCAACATTTCATGTTGCGCCCCGTTTTCAAGTTTAATACGTTAAAAAACGATTATATTTTTTCTTACGGAGGAAAAATCACTTCAATTATTAAATCCTTAGGTTTTCCAAATCACCGTATTATAGAAATTCCTACAGGCATTGAACGTGAATGGATCACCACCTCCCCTTTATCATCAAATGACATCCGATCTTTTGTATTTCTTGGACGGTTTGAGCGAAGAAAAGGGATTCAAGAACTGCAAAGGGTCTTGAAAAAGATGATTCCTTCCAATGATTTTATTTGTCATTTTGTAGGGCCCATCCCCAAAGACAAACAAATAAAAAGTCCATCTATAAAATATCATGGAAAAGTAACTGATATAAAGAAACTTCAATCCATTCTTCAAGGAGCGGACGTCATGATATGTCCTAGTTATGCAGAAGGAATGCCTAATGTTATTCTTGAAGGTATGGCTTCTGGCTTAGCCGTTATAGCAACAGACGTTGGTGCATGTAATTTTCAAGTGGATGAAAAAAACGGTTGGTTAATAAGTCCTGGAAATACTAAAGAATTGGAGCAAGCGATTAGAAGCGCACGCTCAATTTCAAAAGAAGAACTACTAGAGTTTAAACAAAACTCCATTAAAAGAGTGGAGCAACAATTTCTTTGGAAGAATATTGCAGCAAAAACAATTAATCAAATGAATCGAATATTAGATTCTAATATAGAATTAGATTGAATTTTTTAGACCCATTTAAGGCCTTTTTTAATGAAAACGGAATACTCCTGTTCATTATTCTTATTGTTTTTGTAACAGGGATTATATCTTCAGTCATTCCTTTCATTGTAGTATTCATTACACTTATCATTCTTAGACAAAACAATCAAAGAGAAACCATGCTTTTTCTCTTTATGATTATTTTAATCTTAAGTGATAATAAAGGAGCTATCATTTCCTACTTTAAGCCGCTGCGTACGCTGGTAGTATTGGTATTAACAGCCTTCACCGTAATGGATTTCATGAGTGGTAGGTATAAGTACAATTCCAAATTAAATCTCCTCATTCCCTTCTTTATTTGTTGTGTCATTGGTATGTCTACCTCTCCGAATTTTAATGCCGCAATGCCCCGTACAGTTTCCTATTTATTTGTCCCCTTAATTGCCTACAATTATATTAAGGATTTACTGCTAAGAAAGAAATACAAATTACTCTTAAATATTATTACATTTGGCAATATTATTTGTCTTGTTAGTCTATTTTATATTAAATTTTTTCCACAATACGCGATATACTATCTTACAGACGATAATGTACGAGTAATGGGAATTTTTGGCAATCCAAACGGATTGGGTATGTACGCCATGTTTTTATTTACCTTGGTTGTTTTTGTGGATAAATACTCTAATGTCATGCCCAAAAGTTATGCTCGATTTACCTTTGGGCTTTTACTATTTATTTTAATTTTGTCTGGATCAAGGACTTCTTTGGGTAGTGTCGTATTCTTTTGGGGATTATTTTTCACTTTAACGCGAAGCGGATTCTTACGATCGTTTATTTTATACTTCATCATTCCCCTCGGCACTTCTGTAGTACTTATTCTTGGCATCAAAAATATTATTGCTGAATTTGGTCTTAGTTCTCGACTTAGGGTTAGTAGTTTAGACGACATGGGCGGAAGGTATTATGCCTGGATGTGGGGCTATGCACAAGTGCCTAAAAATTTATATTTTGGACAAGGCCTAAATTATGATAGTTATGTATACCAAGAAAATATTCCTTGGTCATTCCGAAGAATCAATAGAGGATGGAATGCTGCCTTTAGTGGGGTACTTGCTATTCTATTAGATGCAGGTGTAGTAGGAATGCTTTGTATGATATTTTTTATCATTTATACATTCAAAAAGTTTAGGATAAAACAGTTCTTTTATCCAATGCTTATAGTCGTTGTACTATCTTCCGTTTTTGAATCTTGGATTGTAGCATCCTTAAATCCTGTAATGATTCTATTTTATACTATTTTAATGACCTTTATTTATCTTCCTGAATTCAAAAGAAAAAAATCAATTATAAGGAATATACCTTCTTCTATTCCGAAATTAAACTAAAATTGAAATGAGAAAAATTTTAATCACTGGCGGTGCTGGTAATGTTGGTGGAAGCCTAGCTTCTCGCTTAGTAGAAAACCCAGACAATTATGTAGTAATTGTAGATAATTTATTAACAGGCTCTATGGATAAGCTTCCTCCTAAATCATCTACCAACTGGTGTTTTATTAAGGCTGATGTTAATGATATGGAAGACTTAAGCCCAATAATGGTTACGCATAAATTTGATTATGTATTTCATTACGCTGCTGTAGTAGGAGTACTTCGTACCTTAGAGAACCCACTTCTTGTACTAAAAGATATTGATGGAATAAAAAACATTTTAAATCTTTGCAAAAATACGGGCGTAAAAAGAATCTATTATTCGTCATCTTCTGAAGTTTATGGAGAGCCTTTTGAAATTCCACAAAATGAAAATACAACTCCTCTAAACTCTAGACTACCCTATGCCATAGTCAAAAATATATCCGAGGCTTTTGTAAAATCTTATCATCAAGAATTTGGAATTGAATACGTAATTTTTAGATTTTTTAATACTTATGGTCCAAAACAAAGTGAAGATTTTGTTTTACCTAAATTTTTGAAGTTGGCTCAACAAAACAAAGACATTACTATTTATGGTGATGGTAGTCAAACACGTACCTTTTGTTATATCACCGATAATTTAGATTTAACCGAAGCCACATTAAGAGATGACTTTGAACCTAATCAAACCATAAATGTAGGAAGTGATTTTGAAATATCAATTTTAGAATTAACTAAATTGATTATCGAGAAAACGAATTCTAATTCGAAAATGATTCATCTTCCTCCTTTAAAAGAAGGAGATATGACTCGAAGAAAACCTGATATTTCTAAAATGAAAAATATCTTAAACCGAGATTTAATTTCTTTGGAAGAAGGAATAGAGAAAGTCTTATCATACTATTCATCTCTCAAGTAAACTATAATGAACTTTAAATAATGGAAAAAAAAGTTTTCTTATTTCTTTATACTCGTTTTGCAGGTTATTTTTATACTTGCGTAGAACAATTAGTCGCCACAGAATCTGTAAAAGTAATTGTAATAGCAAACCCTCCTGCAAATAATGCCCCTTTTAAGTTTCCTAAAAATCCAAATATAGAAATACATTCCATTGAGCAATTTAAACAAAATGATCTTCTTGATTTTTCCATTAAACAAAACCCCGATTTAATATATATAGCAGGTTGGAAAAATCCTACATATCGTAAGATTGCTAAACATTTTAAAAAGAAGAATGTATCCACGGTTTTAGGAATGGACAACCAATGGAAAGGAACACTAAAACAAAAATTCTTTACCCTGTTTGCCCCTTTTTACCTACAAACCTTTTTTTCTAACATATGGGTTCCTGGAATTTATCAATTTGAATATGCCAGACGATTGGGTTTCAAAAAACATCAAATATCAACAGGCCTATACACTGCGAATGTAGATCGTTATCATTCGATATATAAAAAACGAAATGAAATCGTTTCATCCTATCCTAAAGTCTTTCTGTTTATTGGTAATATGTGGAAAGATAAGGGCGTAAATGAGTTAATTCATGGTTTTTTAGAATTAAAAAAAGAAGAACCTAATGATTGGAAACTCACATTAATTGGAGGAGGCCCCTTAGTCGATAGCTTCAAAGATAAACATGAAGATATTGCAGTTAAGGGTTTCATACAACCGGATGAATTACCTGAAAACATAATTAATGCAGGAGCGTTTTGTTTACCTAGTTACCATGACGCTTGGGGAGTCGTTATCCATGAAGCCGCCGCCGCAGGATTACCTATTATTTGTACCGATGTTTGTGGTGCTCAACCTGCATTTCTTATCAACAATTATAATGGCTATTCTTGTGAAATAAAAAACAAATCTTCGGTAAAAAAAGCAATGAAAAATATAATGCGTTTAAGTGAAGACGAATTGAAAACCATGTCAAAAAGATCTTATGAAAGATCTTTCGTTCATTCACCTAATCAATGGGTTGCTACAATAATGAATATCCATGCTTCCTAAAAAAATTCTAGTGCTTGCAGAATGGTTTCCGCCAGGGTATAAGGCGGGAGGCCCAATTCGCTCTTGTGAAAACTTTAGCCAAGCCATGGCTGCATATTACGACATCTATGTAGTTACAACCAATACAGATTTTGGTTCTGATTTACCTTATAAAGATATCGTATCTAATCAATGGATTTCGGTTGAATCCAATCTTTCCGTTATTTATTATTCGAAAAATCAAATTACTAAGGAAACCTTAAACCTTGTTATAGATGAAATCATGCCCGATTTCGTCTATTTAAATAGCTTATTCTCTTTTAACTTTGCTATCCTCCCACTTTTTAATCTTCGGAAAAGAACAAAAAACATTAAAGTTGTTCTTGCTCCAAGAGGTATGCTTCATCAAGGTGCCTTACAATTTAAAAAATTCAAGAAAAAAAGTTTTTTGACTTTGGCAAAAGCTTTGGGTTTATTTAAAAATGTTTCTTTTCAAGCAACGGACTTACAAGAAAAAAAAGATATTATTAAACATATAGGAAGCTCTAGTATTGTTGAAGTTGTACCTAACTTTCCAAGTCAAAAGATAAATACTTTTGAACAAATCAATAAAATCACTGGAAAGGTTAGATTAGTTTTTATTTCAAGAATATCTCCAAAGAAAAATCTATTGTTCTTTTTACAATTATTAAAAGAAAGTAAATCAAAGATACAATTTGACATCTATGGGAATAAAGAAGACTTAGCCTATATAGAAAGCTGTCGAAAAGTGATCGAAAGCCTTCCCCAGCATGTGAAAGTAAATTTTAATGATGAAATTCCAAACCATCAAGTACTAAATACCTTAGCTCAATATCATTTGTTTATTCTCCCCACTCATGGAGAAAATTTTGGCCATGCT
Source organism: Saprospiraceae bacterium (assembly GCA_020629935.1). GTDB lineage: Bacteria > Bacteroidota > Bacteroidia > Chitinophagales > Saprospiraceae > JAHDCJ01. The sequence continues at coordinate 42,469 of JAHDCJ010000028.1, forward strand.
ATCTTTGAAGCATTTCAAGCTGGGCGGCCTGTCTTAATCAGTGACCAAACACCTTGGAGAGATTTAGAATCAAAAAAAATTGGCTGGGATGTCCCATTAAAAAAACCTAATCGATTTTTAGAGATCGTTGAAGATGTCGCTCAAATGAATCAGCAAGAGTGGTTGACTATGGCAAAAAACAGTCATCTTTTTGCAAAAAAATATATAAATAACCCTCAGTTAATCAACGAATACATCAATTTATTTAGTAAAAATGGATAAATCGAATAAAAATCATGTTGACCACACTACATTTAATAATGATTGGTATGATGTTGGAGCACCAAAATTAAAACAAATACTTTGGTACTTTATTAATGTTTTATTTTTAAAGAGTGGATTAAACCCTGTATCAAAAATCAAAATATTCTTCCTTCGTTTGTTTGGTGCTAAAATAGGTAAAGGGGTTTTAATAAAACCATGTATAAACATAAAATACCCTTGGAAATTAGAAATTGGAGATCATTCTTGGATTGGCGAAAACGTTTGGATTGATAATTTAGCCAATGTTAAAATAGGAAAACATGTCTGCATCTCTCAAGGAGCATTTTTGCTAACTGGAAATCATAATTATAAAAAAACAACATTCGATCTAATGATTGGTGAAATAAATATAGAAGATGGCGTATGGATAGGAGCAATGTCTACCGTTTGTCCTGGAATTTCTTGTGCTTCTCATGCCATCCTCTCTGTAAATTCGGTAGCAACAAAAGATTTAGACCCTTATGAAATTTATCAAGGAAACCCTGCAATAAAAATAAGAAGCCGATCAATAAATTAATTTCATCTTTTACTTGTACCTTTACCTTATAAGGAAAGGAAATGAAAGTCTCTATCATCACCGCAACATATAACAGTGAAAAAACAGTTCGAGATACGATTGAATGTATCTTAAACCAAACCTATAAAGATATAGAATATATCATTATTGACGGTGACTCTAAAGATAACACCCTAAATATCGTAAAATCCTATGAAGGAAAGATTGATAAAATAATCTCTGAACCCGACAAAGGAATTTATGATGCCATGAATAAAGGAATTCAACAGGCCACTGGTGATATTATTGGTATCCTTAATTCTGATGATTTTTATGCTTCAAACTCCGTACTAGAAGAAGTAGTCCAAACACTAAAAGAAACCAACGCTGATACACTTTATGGCGATTTAGTGTATGTAAATCCTGAAAACACAAATAAAATTATTCGAAATTGGAAAGCAGGTAGTTTTTTGAAACAACGGTTTATCAAAGGTTGGATGCCTCCGCATCCTACATTCTTTGTTAGAAAAAATATTTATGCTCAATTCGGTACTTTTGATATCTCATTTGGTATTTCGGCAGACTATGAATTAATGCTTCGATTTTTATACAAAAACAACATTAGTACTACTTACCTCCCAAAAATGTTAGTCAAAATGCGCGCAGGAGGAGAAAGTAATTTTAGCTTGCAAAATCGACTTCGAGCAAACAAAGAAGATCGAAAAGCTTGGAAAAGAAATGGCTTAAAACCTAAATTTTATACCATTTGGATGAAACCCATCCGAAAAATTGGTCAATTTTTTAATAAAAAATAAAAATAGCTTAATAAAATTATATGAAAACAGCACTTATCACAGGAGTAACAGGACAAGACGGCGCTTATTTAGCTGAGCTCCTTTTAAAAAAAGGATATACTGTTCATGGCATTAAACGAAGAAGCTCTTTGTTTAATACCAATCGTATCGATCATCTTTATGAAGACCCTCATATTGATAATCGAAAATTCGTTTTGCATTATGGTGACCTTACGGACTCTACAAATATCATCCGTATCGTTCAAGAAGTACAACCCGATGAAATTTACAACCTAGCGGCGATGTCGCATGTGCATGTAAGTTTTCAAACGCCCGAGTACACCGCCAATGTAGATGCTATGGGTACCCTCCGAATTTTAGAGGCCGTCCGTATTTTAGGATTGGAAAAAACGTGCCGAATTTATCAAGCGTCTACCTCTGAACTTTATGGAAAAGTTCAAGAAGTTCCACAATCGGAAACTACTCCTTTTTATCCACGATCACCTTATGCAGTGGCTAAAATTTATGGTTTTTGGATTACTAAAAATTATAGAGAAGCGTATAATATGTACGCATGTAATGGCATTTTATTTAATCATGAAAGTCCTTTACGTGGCGAAACTTTTGTTACCCGAAAAATTACGCGTGCCGTAGCAAAAATCGGTTTAGGCATGCAAGAAAAACTCTATCTCGGTAACCTCAATGCAAAACGTGATTGGGGACATGCTAAAGATTATGTAGAAGCCATGTGGCGTATCTTACAGCAAGAAGAACCAGAAGATTTTGTAATCGCTACAGGAAAAACGACAGAAGTAAGAGATTTTGTAAAAATGGCTTTTGCAGAAATTGGCATTTCGCTCGAATTCAATGGAGAAGGGGAACAAGAAACAGCCGTAGTAAAATCTTGTGACAACCCCGAATTTCAATTGGAAATAGGTAAAGAAGTCGTAGCGGTTGATCCTCGGTATTTCCGACCAACAGAAGTCGATTTACTTATAGGTGATCCAACAAAAGCAAACACGAAGCTAGGATGGAAACCGCAATATGATCTTCCGGCTTTAGTACAAGAAATGGTACAAGCTGATGTATCTACATTTAAAAAAGCACGCTACCTTAAAGAAGGTGGTTTTGCAGTTCGTTCTTAAAAATTGAACACTTGGCGAAGCCTAAACTAAGTATAATCACAGTTTCACTTAACGCCGCTCAAGCCTTAGAACGTACTATAAAAAGTATAATCCAACAATCCTTTACTGATTATGAGTTGCTCATTATTGATGGAGGATCAAAAGATCATTCAACGCAAATTTTTACCGCTTATCAAGACCAGATTTCTTGGTGGATTAGCGAACCTGATGAGGGCATATATTTTGCTATGAATAAAGGATTAAAACAAGCCAAAGGAGATTGGATTTATTTTCTGAACGCAGGAGATGAATTAAATCATTCCGAAAGTCTATCTCAATTGGAGTCTTACTTTAATGATCAATACCACTTAGTTTACGGTGATGTATGTTTGGTCGATAAAGAAAAACGAAAAACCTTGTGGAAGCAAAAAATGCTTTGGCAAAATGGCTTATTTAATAATATATGCCATCAAGCTGTTTTTTATAATAAAAAATCCATTGGTTCTTTTCATTTTGA
>JAHDCJ010000028.1:45802-48228 GCA_020629935.1 Saprospiraceae bacterium
TTAATAGTAAACAAATGGTATTAATTCCTTCCATAAGAAGACGGGGTGGAAGTGTGATTTACGCCACTGAAATTATAGATCGCTTAGCGATTCCCAAAGAAGTTTGGGTTTCAAAATATTGTCTTGAAAAAATACCTAAACATCAATGGATGTTTAAGACCTATACCAACAAGTGGCAGTTTGCCTGGCGTAGCGTAATACAGATTCCAAGGATTTTTTTTTACGTAAGAAAAAGACTAAAGCAACATCAGTATTACGCACTTTATTTACCCTATCTCCACTTTTGGCATTGGCCTTTGATTTTTCTTTTTAAGCGATTTAAAAAAAAGATCATATTAACTATTCACGATGGAATTCTTCACAAAGGTGATGAAAATTGGTTGGAACAACGATTGAACAATTATGCGATTCAACAAGCCAATCAAGTTATTTTTTTAAGTGAATTTGTATTACAAAACGTAAAGCAATCCATTGGGTTTAGCGGGAAAAGTTCGGTCATTCCACATGGATTAATTATTCCCAAAGGTTTGAAAAATAATACACGAGTTTTTCCTGAAAAATTTCGTTTTTTATTCTTCGGCCGAATGAATACCTACAAAGGAATTCCTTTATTGATACAGGCTGTAGATCAAATAAATCATCCTGCATTTGAAGGCTTAACCATTGCAGGGAAAACATGGAATAAGTTTACCATTACCAATACAAATTCAAAAATTCATGTGATGGATAGATGGATATCAGAAGAAGAAATTAGTCAGTTATTCAATACGCATGAGGTCTTAGTACTTCCTTATGAAGAAGCGACCCAATCTGGGGTGGCAAGTATTGGTATCGCCGCCGCTATACCCATAATTTGTACTGAAGTAGGAGGACTAAAACAACAATTTGAAGAAGGAGAAGTTTTATTCTGTAAGCCCAATGTAGAAAGCATTAAAAAGGCCATCCTTGATATCTTGGATGATCCTAGACAATACGAAAAATTGTCCGAAAAATTATTTAATAAACAAGCATTACTGTCCTGGGAAAAAATCAGTGACCAAGTAAAAAAAGAAATATATAGCTCGGTATAAAATGCCAACAAAAAAGAAAATAGCCATTGTATTAAATACTGCCTGGAATATTTATAATTTCAGGAGAAACTTGGTCCGTAGACTAAGTGAAGATTATGAGGTGGTGCTTATTGCTCCAGATGACGAATATGTAAAATACCTGGAGCCTTTAAACTGTAAGTTTATCGAAATTAAGAAAATGGATAAAAGGGGTAAAAATCCATTTTTAGACTTTAGCCTATTATTAGAGCTTCGAAAAATATTTGCTAAAGAAAATCCAGATATAATATTAACCTATACTATAAAACCCAATATTTTTGGCAACCTCGCTGCGCCCAGAAATAGCAAAGTAATAAGTACCGTTACTGGAAGAGGTAGAATTGATTTTAAAAAGAATTTAATCAGCTTTTTAATTAAAAAATTATATCGAAAAGCATTCCGAAACAGTAATCGGATTTTCTTTCAAAATCCAGATGACTTTAATTACTTCTTATCTCATAAACTCATTGATAAATCTAAATGTGTTATTGTTCCTGGATCTGGAGTTGATCTTCAACTCTTCCATCCAAACGGTGAAGTAAATATTGATACAATAAATGGTAAAATTATTTTCTTATTAGTTGCTCGGCTTTTATTAGCCAAAGGAATAAAGGAATATGCGGAAGCCGCTAAATTAGTTAAAAAAGAACACCCTGACGCCGAATTTTGGTTATTAGGGCCTATTGACGATAATCCCAATCAAATCAATGAAGCGCAAATCAAATCATGGGAAAAAGAAGGTGCTATCAAATATCGAGGCGTTTCAGATAATGTAAAAGATGTACTTTCGAAAGCCAATGTAATTGTATTGCCTTCCTATTATGGTGAAGGCGTTCCGAGAACTTTATTGGAATCTTTATCCATGCAAAAGCCCATTATTACTACGAATCATCCAGGTTGTAAAGAAACCGTAGATGATGGTGTCAATGGCTATTTAATCCCTACTCGAAATGTTAAAGCATTGACAGATGCGATGCGGAAAATCATAAAAATTGGTCCTGCAGCACGTGCAGCAATGGGTAAAAAAAGTCGAGAAAAAGCAGTAAAAGAATTTGATGACAAAGTCGTCATTGCTACTTATTTAAAAGAAATTGATCGCCTGATTTAATTTTTATTTATTTACTATCAATAAATAAATACCCCTTCAAACTTTCCGAAAGTTTATTTTGTTCCCACCGTTCAAAATTAGTCCAACCTAAAAAGAACAACCAAAGAAAATGAAAGGCAACTACTCGGTATCGAACCATAGTACCTGCATTACTTACCACCCAGCTTATTACAAGCAAATATCCTAAAGCAAAACTTAAAAATAACAAACTCTCTGAACTCCAACCTTTG
>JAHDCJ010000028.1:48328-50776 GCA_020629935.1 Saprospiraceae bacterium
GGAACCGAAGGCTTAATCCATTCTATACTAATTATAGCTAGTCCGCCAATTAAATAAACCATAGCAAAACGAATCAATATCCCCTTGGTCCGATTATAAGTCCAACAATATGCCAATAAGGAAGGAAACAAAATCACCAAAATATATGGTCGCATCAAAAAGATGAGAAGCACACCCAATATACAATGAAGCAAGAATAGACGCTTTTTTTCTTTCAAAAAATAACAAAGCCCATATATCGTCATACTAATCCCTAAATAAGTAAATCCATCCTTATGGATAGATCCTGTCCAAAATAAAAAAGATGGAACCAAAAAGATAAGGATCATTGCCCAAATCTTAGAAACATCTTTGATTAATAGACATACCTTATAAGTAAACATCCCAGCCAAAAACATGAGAAAAGCCATGATCATTACATGAACCACATAATTCCCCAAGGAAAATGGGTATAATATCGCATGAAATCGAGCAATAGAATAGTAGCCCGTATGATCCCAAAAGCCCATTTCATAGGTATATTTAAATAAATGAGGATCAATGTATCCGCCATTCGGGCCGAAAACTAATCGTAGATAGTACCAAATATTTTCATCTGCCGCACTAAACAGCACTTTTGCACTCTTATACACTTGATAAGCATCCCCACCTTTATAAAATTTTACATGAATAAAGGCATTAAGAATACAAAACAGAATTTTTATTGAAAACAGTACAATTAGGACGTTATATCGGATACCTGACTTCGTAAAAAAACGGTGTTTCCCTATAATCCAGCAAAAGAAGACGACATATGTTAATGCTAATAGATACTTCACTTCTAAAATTTTTACCCCAATCAAGTAAGCCAAAGATAAGAGATTGAGATCAAAAGGAAAGAGTTTATCGAATTTAGCACTAATTTTATATCTTTAGGCTTCCTAAGAATAGGTATACATGAATATAATAATACTAAGTTTTATCACTGCGTTTTTGATTACCTTCTCCGCGATCCCTTCGATCATAAATATCGCAAGAGTTAAAAACCTATTTGATGAACCTGGAGACCGCGCTTCACACAAAGATAGTGTACCTACATTAGGTGGCTTAGGAATTTTTGCAGGCGTTATTTTTTCCATTACTTTCTGGACACCGTTTCAAGTATTTAGTGATTTACAATATATTCTTTGTTCCTTTATCATTATATTTTTGATTGGAGCCAAAGATGATATTGTCCCCTTAACTCCAGCTAAAAAATTCCTAGGAGAAGTCTTTGCTGCTTTTATTTTAGTATTTAAAGCCGATGTTAAAATCACGAGTCTTTATGGTATTTTTGGTATAGGAGATATTCCAGAAGTCGCTAGCATCATGCTTTCGATGTTTACGATTATTCTATTAATCAATGCGGTCAATCTTATTGATGGTATTAATGGACTCTCCGGAACGATTGGCATCATCATTTCCGTAACATTTGGCTATTGGTTCTACTTAGCAAATTATATAGAGCTCGCCGTTATTGCCTTCGCCTTGACAGGTGCTTTGGTGGCTTTCCTCAAATATAACTATACCCCAGCAAAGATTTTTATGGGAGATACGGGCTCCTTACTGGTTGGTCTTATTTGCGCCATACTATCCATAAAATTTATCGAAGTAAATAAAGGACTTGTTGGACCTTTGGCTATTAAGTCTGTGCCTGCAGTAGCAATTGGAATAATGATCATTCCTTGTTTTGATACCTTGAGAGTTTTTACTATTCGTATTCTCAAAGGAAAGTCTCCATTTAGCCCTGATCGAAACCATATTCATCACCTTTTAATTGACCTAAACTTAAGTCATACCATGGCAACCATCATTCTGGCCATCGCTAATATTGGTTTTATTTTCATGGTTTTTAAACTTCAGTTTTTGGGTTCATTAAACCTTTTGCTGTTGACCCTAGGTATCGCTACTTTATTTACCATAATTCTACTTTATTTAGGACGACAAAAAAAGCTAAGTCAATCTAAGACAAGCTCATGATTTCCTTATTAGCCGTTTTTGCAGGTGGCGGACTTGGTAGTTTATGTCGATACGGCATTGCTCAAGTCATGAAATCTTATCAACTTACCTTCCCATTAGCTACCTTAACTGCTAACTTTTTAAGTTGTATTATTTTAGGTTTTATGATCATTTGGAGCATAAAAAATATAGAATCCGAAGCATTCAGAATTTTTATAAGTGTAGGATTTTGTGGTGGCTTTAGTACCTTCTCTACCTTTTCAAAAGAAACGTATCAATTATTTGAACAAGGCCATACCACATTTGCCTTGACCAATATTTTTGGTAGTATTATCATTTGTTTACTTGCCATTGGCCTTGGTGTCTGGTTGGGAAAGACACTCTTATAGACATTTGATTTGGGCGAGCCCCACAGGTGCAGGATGTTGGTTTTTGGGAGGCGTATGCAATACGCCTTTACATGGGGGGCGG
>JAHDCJ010000029.1:0-8045 GCA_020629935.1 Saprospiraceae bacterium
ATCCTATTAAAAAGGATTTGGCAAAAATCCTTCCTTTGATTCAAGGATTAGCTCCCAAAACAAATCAATCGGAGGCTATTGCTGCAATTTTTGAGCATTTATCTAAAGCCATTTCGCCTTTAAAATTTGAATTAATCAAAGCATGCAAAAAAGCGCTTCGACTCGCAGGAAAGGTAGATTGTCAAGAGGCAAATCAACTTAGAGCATGGCTAAAAAATGCTTTAGATTATGGAAAACAAAGTTATAATACTAAGCTCTATTCTGAAAATCAATTTGCAGCAATTTATGCCAAAGAGACACCTGCCATCTTTACAGAAAAATCACCTATTAAAAATGGCTACGAAATCTTAAATCGATGTTTTGACATCAATTTAAGTAAACATAATAATCTTTTCGCCTTTGGTGAAGATGTAGGCGATATCGGTGATGTTAACCAAGGTTTTGCTGGCCTTCAAGCAAAATATGGAAAAAATAGAGTCTTCGATACTGGCATTCGCGAATGGACAATCATCGGACAAGCAATTGGCATGTCTATGCGAGGATTACGGCCAATTGCCGAAATACAATACCTCGATTATTTGCTTTATGGCTTGGTGCCTTTATCCGATGATATGGCCACACTAAGGTATCGTTCGAATGGAATTCAACAAGCGCCAGCCATCATAAGAACACGCGGTCATCGCCTAGAAGGTATTTGGCACACAGGCTCTCCGATCGGCATGATTTTACATTCCTTACGTGGTATGATTGTTTGTGTTCCTCGAAATATGACGCAAGCTTGTGGTTTCTATAATACCTTGCTTCAATCCAATGATCCTGCCCTAGTAATTGAGTGTTTAAATGGCTATCGATTGAAAGAAAAAATGCCTGATAATATCGGAGATTATGCCATTCCAATTGGTCGGCCTGAAATCCTTATGGAAGGTACAGATATTACTTTAGTGACTTATGGATCTTGTGTTCGAATAGCCGAAGAAGCAATTAAAGAACTAGCAACTCTTAATATATCGGTCGAATTAATTGACGCCCAATGTCTTTTGCCCTTCGACCTTGAACACGTTTGTGCTCAATCTGTGAAAAAGACGAATCGATTGGTGGTGCTTGACGAAGATGTGCCTGGTGGTGCTTCTGCTTTTATCCTCCAAAAAATCTTAGAAGAACAAAAAGCTTATTACCATTTAGATTCCGATCCTCAAACTATTACAGCTGCTCCACACCGGAGTCCTTACGGTTCTGAAGGCGATTACTTCTCTAAACCAGGCGTAGATCATGTGGTTGAAAAACTTTATCAAATGATGCACGAAGTCAACCCTACCCAATATCCCGATTTAGGTTTTATTCAATAATTGGATTATTATTTTTTGGGGCTTTCCCTATCGGGTCGGTCCTTTCCAGGCTCTACTATCGTATCGGTATGGCGTCGAATTAACATTCGCCACCACACGGCTCCTACGTCGCCCCTTCCAAGCACCTAAGCCAATGTTAGTTTTCAGTACATTACCCATTTCAAATAATTAATTAAGTGCTTAAAGCACTTAATTAATTTTGGTAGTGAATTTAAATGAAATTTATTTTTACCTTTACTACCCTACAAAAGATGGTAATAAGATTTTGTACAAAAAAATTATACCCAATAAACCCATTAGAAAACCTATAGTAAGAACAGTATCAGTCAATTTCTAGGAAACTCCCTATCTAAGCTTATTCCTATTCCTACAGCTGCTCCCAGTACTAATTGATAAAATTTGCTGCTCGTTTTCATTTATACCACTAATTATCACATTGTATTTGAAATACAAAACAAAGAAAAGGTAATAATAAAAGCCTTAGTTAATTTTTTAAAGAGAAGAATATAAAACGGGTAATTCATTTTCGATATCACCCGCTTTATTTGAATGACGTAGAATGATGAAAAAATTTAAAAACAAATACCTTATCCCCTCCATTCGTTTATCTAAATGGAATTATGGATGGCAAGCTCCCTATTTTATTACCATTTGCACCCACAGACGAACCCGTTTTTTTGGTGAAATTGTAGATGGGAAAATGCATTTGTCGGAAATTGGAGAAATTGCAAATCAAGAATGGATAAAAACAATTGAAATGCGGCCAGATATGAATTTAAAAATGGGTGAATATATTGTAATGCCAGATCATTTTCATGCCGTAATTATCATCGGCAAGAATCCTTTTAATCGTACAGACGCAATGCATTGCGTCTCCACAGTTTCCACTGGAAAATCATTCTCCACAGTTTCCACTGGAAAATCATTCTCCCCTAAAGATCTCTCCAAAGAGATTCTTTCCTCTGAAGATCTCTCCAAAGAAATTCTTTCCCCTGAAGATCTATCAAAAGAAATTCTTTCCAAAGAAAACTCCAATTCCATCCAAAACCAATTTGGACCACAATCCAAAAATTTGGCTTCTATAATTCGAGGATTCAAATCATCGGTAACCACTTATGCTCGAAAAAATGGGATGAAGGATTTTAAATGGCAATCTCGATTTTATGAACATATCATTCGCGATGAACAATCATTCAATAGAATACAAAAATATATCATCAATAATCCTGCTAAATGGGTGGAGAAAAAATAATGGATTGGGCAAATGCACGATATTCATTTTGAACTAATGAAACCATATTCGTTTTTTCATTATCAAATGGATTCATATCTTTGTTATAGGCTCGAACATATTTATCACTCCAAATCACAATCTCTAAAATTAGTGGGGCTAAATCAATACCTTTTTCGGTTAGCAGATAAATGTTCTCTTTTTTATTATTAGGTAATTTTCTTTTTGTAATCACCTCCAAAGATTCCAATAATTTTAATCTCGAAGAAAGTAAATTAGTAGCTACACTTTCATCGGATTTAGCCATTTCTTTAAACGTTTTTTTTTGATGAATGAGCATATCTCTAATAATCAGCAAAGACCATTTATCCCCAATTAAATCTAAGGCAGAGGCAATCAGGCAGGAAGAACGAAATTTTTTTATCATAATAATTATAAATTATTACTTTAATATCTAAAGTAATTTATATTTTTGCTTTAACTTATAAAGTAAAAATACAAAAATAATATTATTATGCTAGCAGGACACTTTTCTACAGCTTTAGTTGCTCATCAAAAATTTCCCAAAGGAACACTATTGTATTTTTTGATTGTTTCCCAACTACAAGATTTATTGTGGTTTGTCTTACATTATTTCAATCTTGAGCCTACCGCACCTAGCGATGTATTTGATACTACACTAAGTAATATGACCGTAGATATGCTCTACAGCCATGACTTAATCCCACAAGTTATTTGGTTGTTGATTATCTTTATTTTTGGAAAATTAGTTTTTAAAAGTACTCAAATCGGATTGGTAGGTGCCGCTCTAGTTCTTGGACATTTTGTGTTGGATTTCTTTTCTGGGCATCCACATCATATCTTTGGCGCAGATACTGCAGATGTTGCCCTTGGATTGTATGCTACCAATGTTTATCTTGCCATTGCAATTGAAGCCGTTTTTTGTATAGGCATGCTTTGGTATTTCTTCAAAGAAGAGACTCGATTAGGAAATCAACGTACGCCTAAAAACAAAGCGGCCATTATTGGATTATTTGTTTTTGGAATTGTATTCATGTTAACGATTGCAAAAGTTTCTTTTAGAGAATTATTTGGTATTCCTTCCATAGATTTAGGTTTCAATTCTAGTGTTCCTACACTTATTATGACCTATCTTGGAATGATTTTATATTTAAACTTTTTTGTATCCAAATATAAAAATGAAATGGAAGTTTAATATTTAGAACAGAATGAAATCAATATGTAAAAAATGTAATACTGAAGTCCTGACAATCACATTTTCTGAGGAGATGAAACTCGAAATATGGGGTATGGTTTCTCAAGATTTAAAATTATTTGCAGTTAAAAAATTGATTGACGAGTATCAATATAGCCATAAAGAAGCTAAGACAGTAATTACTCATATGAATAAAGACTTTGGAAAATGTCATCAATGTAATTTTTCCAAATTAGAAAAAGAATACGCCGAATGTCCAAAGTGCAAAGCCTTTAATTATAATTTAAAAATTGACATCCCTTTTAATCAGGAATTTTGTTCTATATTGGAATACAAACTCCAATTTGACGAGTTAGACATCGATAATGTAAAAGGATTTTGGTGTGATGGAATAGACCATTTCCCTACTCATTTAAAGCGTCTTACTAATGCCAATATAATTAAGAATAAACAAATAATAACAAGAGCTTGGATCGGCAAAGGTGGAGAAACCATCTATACCATGATAATAAAATTAGGAGATAATGCTATAAAAAATTATCTTCATAATGATAGTTTAATCGATTGCATTCCCAAAGATGCTTATAAAAATTGGATATCCATTGATCCCGAAAAAAAAGAAATTGAAATCAGATTAAGATAAAGGTTACGATTCTTTCAATTTACGATCGTATTCAATCAAAAAATCATTAACTTTAAATTATCATGATACGATCTACATTTACAACCAGTACGAATCTTTCCGAGGAAGAAATTATATGGGCATGTGAAAATTTGAAAACTCCTTTTCAATTGACATCAAAATTTAATGGGGTATATCGCATTCAAAATAAGAAGCATTTCAATCTAAGATTTGACACTAAAATCATCCATAGAAATCCAACAATTTTTGAAATAAAAATTTTAGAAAAGGAAAGATCTCCATTTCATAAAATCATAATTAAAATAGCTTGTTTAGTCTTTATAATAAGCCTAATTACCATAGCCACTTGGGCATTTATTGATTTACTAATAATTAAAAATAATCCGATAAACGCCCTCTTTGTTTTAATAGGAATTATATATTTTTCTTTACAGATATCACCTTGGGTTTCGGTATTCAATTCTTTTATGAGAAAACCTCCCGTCCATTTTGATGAAGCAGAAAAGATTGCTTCTTTGGTAAAAGGAACGACATTAAAAGAGCAATCGATCACCTCTTCCCCCATTCAAAAAAATCTACTACTTTAAAGCAGTATTCATAATCTGGATTCTCCTTTAGTTCTTCCAATTTTTTATTTAATCCTTTTTTGAGTTTTCTCTTTTGGTCTGGATATTTAATCGTTTTTGAAAAGAATTCTTGAAAAGCTATTTTAAATAAATCGGTCTCTTCTTTATCATTAAAGTATTTAAACTCCTTTTCTAAAGTTTGAAAATCATCAGTTTCTAAATAGCAAAGCAAACGTCCAACTTCCAAGGAAGGTGTTATTTTATCATAGATCGAGTTGGAAGGTAGTTGTTCGAATTTATAAATATACTGCACACATTTACTATACATTTTATTTTTAAAGGCATATTGAATAATCTCAGAAATCAGCATAGCCGCACTAATTCCATTTAGACTAAATTTGATTTCTTTAATTCCTTTTTCAAAACGAGAAATAGCATTTTTATCAAAAGAAATGTAATTCGTATTATTTGATATTTTAAAATAAAATTCATGGAACATCCCAAAATTAAAGTTCTTTTCTTGGACTCCTTTAACCTCTATATTTTGCACATACCAATTATACTCTTTATATAAAAGACGATATTCTTTCAAGTGTAAACAAGTACCAAAAAAATTGTACATCACAGCTAAAATTTTGACCTCCGTACCCTTCTTATTTGCATACTCCTTTTTTACTAAACTAAATACTTGCTGTTGACTCTTTAGTAAATTGACCATATCATTTTTAAGTCGATAATAATGACTTAAACTTGTATAATAAATGAGTTTATAATTAAAAAACGGACTAGTCAAAACGATCTTTATATCCTCAGACAATAGCCTTTCTTCGACAAGATCTAAAAATTTATTTGGCTCTGTAGATAAATGATTGATTAAATAAGCCAACACATATTGAATAGATTCTAAGGTCGTTGCAATTCGTAAAAATGAAGCGTGAGAGATGGCTTTCTCTATCACTTCCATCGTTTCATTGGCGCTCAAAAAAGATTCCTCTTCCGTAAATAACATTAGATTTCTTATACGAAATAACTCTAAAAGTATGTCTGGTTTATTCTCCTCTATTGATTGAGGAATGGCCTGTTCAATCCGCTTAATGGCAAGATCATAAAGGTTCCTATTTTTCAGCACATATATTGTAGTTCTTCAAGTAAAGCAATCTTTCCATCACTTTTCGATTTATACTCCGAAATAGCATCTAAAATTGCTTCCATCAAATAGTCTTTTAAAGCAGAAACATTTTTTATTTTATATGTCCTTTGAAAAGCCTTATAATCAAATATCGCATTGGATTCTTTATTTAAACTATCAAACAATAGTAGATGGTTAGCTACTTTGGTCTTTGAGGATCGACCAGCATACAACTTAAAATAGCGTTTCTCCGCTTTGCTTAAAGATTGGATTAGTGTACTCAAATTATCCTTCTTCATTTCCTTCTTGACGTTCCTCCATTTTGGTGATATAAAATTAAAAGATAGTCAATTTGACTTGACTATAAAAATTAAGTTACGTTTAGCATTAGTAAAATTAAAAAGGCCATTCTGATACGCAGAATGGCCTCGTGTTTTTGGGGAATATTTAGTGAAACTAAACTTGATTAATTGATCTTTTTAATCAATCCTTTTTCGTTATATATGTAATAACTATTTCGATCTTTAATCACAAACATCTTATTGTTATTCTCTAATCGATTCAGTATCTTTTTGGCAATCTTAATCTGAATAGTAGGGCTTTTTTTTCTACTTAAACAAAAAATATTTTTTGTACTATTCATATACTTTGTAGGGCAATCTTGAATTTTACAATTCCATCCTTCAGGTAAATCATCAATAACTTTAACTAATCGAGTCGAATCAAAAAGAGTATCGTATGGAGTCATTTCTACCAAAACATTTTGTGCGGATAAGCTACTCCATGCAATAACAGAGAAGAAAAAGAGAAATTTAATTTTTGAATATTTCATTCTATGAATTTAATATTATATAATTAGCAGAACTTTACATTAATGCAAATTAGTCCAACTACCATCTATACATACTTTTAGCTTTTTCGCCTTTCCTGAGAAGATTACTTTTCCATTAAGACTTCCATCTGTAGGGCAACCTGGATTCTTAAACATCGGTTTTAATTGCATAAAATCTTGAATTGAAGCAGAACTTACAGAAGAAGAGGAAGTAGGTACATTTGACCAAGAAGTCTGTCCATTTCCATCTGTAGTTAATACTTGTCCATTCGTTCCATCACTGGTTGGTAAGATATACGCAGTGTTGATTCGTACTTCGCCATTTTTTGAAATTGCAAGCTTTTGTTGTCCTTGAAAGCCGATCGTAAAGTTCTGCTCAAGCGTGTTATCAAAATCCATACTTCCTGATTTTGCTCTTGCGCCAACAGTCCACCAATTTTCTGGTTCGGCTTTATTACGAAACCATATTCTAGCCATTTCTTCCCCCACACTATCATCTTCTTCTAATAATAAATGGGGTTGACCATTACTCTCAGAATCATAGTCAATAGTCGTATGTTGAGCAAAAGTATAACTTGCGAAAAAGATTAATACTAAAGTGAAAAATTTGCTCATTTGAGTTACTTTCGTTGGATTCATTCTATTTGTTTTTTTGATTTTTTAAAATATTCTTACTCATTCAGTATCGGCCAATACTCAAACTTTAATATTTCAAAACTACAAGCAATCCAGAAAAAACACAATAGGATTTTACGCCATATATAATATCCTAAAGTAGTAAAAAAACCATAACTATTTATTTATCAGTAAAATAACATACTAATAAATATTTTTCTACAACATAAAACTGTAAATGTATAAATATTTTAATTTGATCACATGCTCAATTAAAACAATTTCATTACCTTTAATTATTACCTTAATTAATGAAGCAGTCCAAAATAGTTTAAGGGCAAAATCTAAAAATGCAGCTGCAATACTGATTAGCATTTATTCATTGATTAATAATTAAACGTACCATTATTTTTTACTTTTATTAAATACTCCGAATGAACATCTCTACCATCATTACCGCAATTACA
>JAHDCJ010000029.1:8145-12790 GCA_020629935.1 Saprospiraceae bacterium
TTACTTTTATTAAATACTCCGAATGAACATCTCTACCATCATTACCGCAATTACAAGCCTCCTTTTCATTACGGTAGGAGCCGATAAATTTTTAGATTTTCTAGAACCGCCTTGCTCTTTAATGAACAACATCTCTCCTATCGTTTGGAAAGGAATTGGCATCTTACAAATTGCGGGAGGTATTCTTCTTTGGTTTCCAAAATTTAAACGATATGTCGCGGGTTTCTTTTTCCTATTTATGTTGACTTTCACTGCCTACCATTTAATAGAAAACACTTACGACATTGGTGGATCAAGTTTCATGGCCATATTATTAGGATTATTGCTTTGGAACCCAGACTTTTTAAATGGAAAGAAAAAATTAAACACCCAATCATAGGAATCAACTAAACTCCATAAATTGATCTTTTAATTTTGAATATTTTAACGCATAGGTATCCTTAAAATAATTCTGATCCAACTTCCAAGGAAAAGAAGATCCTTGCTTAGGTAAACGATCTAAGGCCCTTAAGACATAACCCGATGAAAAATCAATCACTTGGATCGTTTCCATTGATGGATTTTTTAATCTCGGCACACATTGTTTTTTATCGTGCTTGTCCATGTAATTAATTAATCGACAAACATAGCGACCAACTAAATCACTCTTTAAGGTCCAAGAAGAATTGGTATATCCTACAATGCCCACCAAATTAGGAACATTACTAAACATAGAACCTTTATAGCTTATCAATTTAGATACTTCCAAGTCCTGATCATCTACACTAAAATGAATCCCTCCTGCAAATTTAAGTTCAAGGCCTGTAGCAGTGACAATCAAATCCGCATCCAGTTGTTTTCCCGATTCCAACTCAATTCCGTTTTCATTAAAGGTTTTGATATGATCCGTCACCACAGTTAATTGGTCATTTTTTATTGCTTTGAAAAGGTCATTATCGGGTACTAAACATACGCGTTGATCCCAAGGATTATATGTTGGATTAAAATGAACATCCACCGCATATTCTTTTCCCATTTCTTTTTTGATTTGACTCAAAATAAAACGCTTTACTTCTTTGGGTCTTCGCCTTGATATAGAATAAAAATAAAGTCCTTGTACTACATTTTTAAAACGAATAATCCGATGGGCAATCTTTGAGGGGGCTATTTTATGCAAAAAATTAGCCACTTTATCTTTGCTCGGCCTAGATAAAATATAACTAGGAGAACGTTGCAACATAGTAACATGCGCTGCTTTTTCTGCAAGCGTTGGCGCCAGAGTTACCGCCGTAGCACCACTTCCAATAACGACTACTTTTTTGTCTGTATAATCAATATCAGCTTTCCATTTTTGTGGATGAACGATCGTTCCTTTATAATTTTCCAAACCTTCAAACTTAGGCGTATATCCATTTTCGTAATTATAATAACCAGAACAAACTAAAAGGAAATTACACGTATAATTGGTATGTTCTTGCGCATCATTACTGGATGATTTAATCGTCCATTTCGCGGCTTTACTCGACCAAGAAGCTGCCATAATTTTATGGCCAAATCGAATGTGTTTTTCTATGTCAAATTCACGCGCTGTTTCCTTTATATAATCTAGGATGACTTGACCTTCAGAAATCGATTTTTTATTTTTCCACGGTTTGAAACTATAGGAAAAAGTATACATATCAGAATCTGATCGGATACCTGGATACCGAAATAAATCCCATGTACCTCCTATACTATTGCGACTTTCAAAAATAGCATACGTTTTTTGAGGACAATGCCTTTGTAGATGATAAGCGGAACCAATTCCTGATAAACCTGCTCCAATAATGATTACATCAAAATGTTTAGTCAATCTTTGTGAATTTAAGATGTAGTAGAATGAAAACTAAATGTAGAAAAAATATTACTACTTTTTCCCTAAATTTGAGCATATGGATAATGAAAGGGTCTTAAAACATATAAAACAAATCGTTCGATTAACCGAAAAAGAGGAATCTATTTTAGTAGGTAAATTAAAAAATAGAACCTATTTAAAAGGACAATACATCGTACAAGGTGGAGATATTTGCAAATATCAAACCTTTATTCTTTCTGGTAAAGTTCGAACTTTTTATTTAGATGACAATGGAAATGAGCATATTATCGCCTTTGGAATAGAAGATTGGTGGGTGGGTGATATTTGTAGCTTTACTACCCAAACTCCTGCAGAGTTTAATACCCAATGCTTGGAAAAAACTACTGTCGTCCAATTATCCTACGAAGAAATGGAGCTACTTTATAATGAAATCCCTTCATTAGATCGTTATTTCCGACTCATTATTCAAAAGGCATATGGCAATATGTCAAAGCGAATCGTTCATAATCATTCGATGACTGCAAAAGACAGATACTTGCTTTTCATTGAATCCTATCCTGAAATTGTACATCGAGTACCCCAATATATGATTGCCTCCTACCTTGGTATTACCAAAGAATTTTTAAGTAATATCCGAAAACAACTCCTAGATAATGCAAAAAGTTAATCTATCTTAATTTTCTTTTTTAATATACCTTATTGGAACATTGAGGTAAATTCTTGACCTTTGTATTATTAATAAAATAATATTAAAAGTCATGGACAGAAAAAACTTTATCAAAAAATCAATAATGGCTGGATTGGCTGGAACAATTCTTCCAGCAGCCTTAAAGGCGAAGAATGCCCAATCAAAAGATTCTACCTATGACCAACTTATGAATCAGGTAGGTTTTAACCATTTACCAAACCAAAAAGAAATTAAAACCATGAACACTGTACTGCACAAAGCCAACACCAGAGGGTCTGCAAATCATGGATGGTTGGAAGTCAATCACTCCTTTAGTTTTGCCAATTATTATAATCCCGAACGGACCAACTTTGGTGTTTTAAGAGTGTTGAATGATGATAAAATTGCCCCTTCAAAGGGCTTTGGAACGCATCCACATGACAATATGGAAATCATCTCTATCCCTTTGGAAGGCGCTCTAAAGCATAAAGATAGCATGGGCAATGGCGCGATCGTACAACATGGAGATGTGCAGGTAATGAGTGCTGGAACGGGGATTCGACATAGTGAGTTCAATGCCAATGATGATCAACATGTCAAGTTGTTACAGATTTGGTTGTTTCCAAATAAGAAAAATGTTACTCCCCGTTACGATCAAATTTCAATTAAAGAGATTGAAAAGAAAAATGAATTTTATCAAGTGCTTTCGCCAAACTCAAACGATCAAGGGGTTTGGATTCATCAAGATGCTTGGTTTCATTTGGGTGAATTTGATGAAGAGGTTTGTAGCACTTATAAAATCAATAAATCAGGTAACGGAGTCTATGCTTTTATTATTGAAGGAACCGCTGAAATCGCAGGACAAGCGTTAGAAAAAAGAGATGGGTTTGGCATATGGAATGTTGATGATTTTGAAATTACTGCCAATAAAAACAGTCGAATTCTTCTAATGGAAGTCCCTATGGAACTTTCATAATCCTTCGCTGATTTAGGTTTAAATCAGCGAAACCACAAATCATATTTTTAATAATAATTTAAATTTTCAAGCAGATGAAAAAGATTCTTGCCTTTGCAAGAAGCAACCATGCTATGTTTATTTATGATCAAATATAATCATCATTAATTTCAAATAATGGCACTGAGCAATAGCAATATTTGCGCAGGAATCATATGGTTTATTCCAGATCAACTAATTGAAATTTTTTAAAATCTTAAGTAATGAAAAAGAAAACGATAAAGCAAATCATTCCTTCGGAAAAAGTACGTATGGGTGGTCATCTTTTAGAGCAACCCTTACCCAATAATTTTATGAATCAATTAGATCCATTTCTTTTGATTCATCATGCGGAATGGAAATTAAAGGGTAACCAACGACAACAAGAAGTAGGTATTGGCGGGCATCCCCACAGAGGTTTTTCTCCTGTTACTTTTGTTTTCCAAGGAGATGTCAGACATCAAGATAGTTTTGGTAATGATACGGTAGTAGAAGCAGGCGGCACGCAATGGATGCATGCAGGAAAAGGAATTACCCATAGTGAAAGGCCAAGCGCGACGTTGGCACAAAAGGGAGGTATGCAAGAGATTATTCAATTTTGGGTAAATACGCCAGCGAAACATAAAATGGAAATTCCTTTTTACTTGCCTCTGTCGGCAGAAGCCACACCAAGTCTAAAAAGTAAGGAATACGACGTTCAGATAGTAGCTGGTGAATATCAAGGAATCAAAGGGCCAGCAAAGACTTTTTCTCCAATGCTTTTAATGCGCGGTGACGTCAAAGCCAAAGGTAAATTTGATGTAGAAATTCCAACGCACTTCAACACCTTAATTTATTTGCTAGATGGGAATTTAGAAGTCAATGGAAAAGAGGCCAAAGCAAAAGACTTGATTTGGTTTGATATAGATGGAGAAGGTATACAGATTTCTGCAAATGAAGATACTCGATTTATCCTATTATCTGGGGAGCCAATTGGTGAAAAAGTGACCTCATATGGACCATTCGTAATGAATACACAAACAGAAATAATGGAAGCGATGAGAGATGCACAAATGGGTAAAATGGGGGTGCTCATTGAAAATTTCGACCACTAAAATCAAACATTATTGATACCAAAAAATCAAGACCTCGGGATACTTATTTTACGCTG
>JAHDCJ010000029.1:12890-46280 GCA_020629935.1 Saprospiraceae bacterium
GCTAAGCCAATTCCACTACCCTCGTATTCTCGAGAATCATGAAGTTTTATTAAAAATTGAAAAATTTCTGTTTGGTGATCTTTAGGAATTCCAATGCCATTATCTTTTATAGAAATCGTAATAAAATCAACTTCTTCTTTATGAAAAACTTCAATAAAATTGTGCTCCTCTTTTTTGCTATACTTAATACTATTGTTTAAAATATTTAACAATAGCTGGTCAATTAGTGTAGGGTGCGATTGAATAGTTGGTAATTCACTCGCAATATTAATAGAAGCATTATTTTGTTTAGAATTAAATTCCAGTTGTTTTTTTATCAAATGAACGGTATCATTAAGATTAATTTCCTGTTCTTCGGGTAAACCCTGAGTTAAGGAAGAAAATTGTAATAAGCCCGTGATGAGTTCACTTAACTTAGCAGCACCATTGATAACAAAATCAAATAGTTCTTTATCTTTATCTAAAATAGTAGCATAATATTTCTTCTTAATTATTTGAGTAAAGCTACGAATTGTACGTAATGGTGCTTTGATATCATGTGCAGCAATTTGTGCAAATTTTTCAAGATTTGTATTTGCTTCTTCCAAATTAGTTAAAGACGTATTTAATGCATCATTGGTATTTTTCAATTGCCTAAGCAATTTACTAAGTCTTTCATTTTGTACATTAATAATTCCATTTTTCTCTTTAAGACTATTATTGTTCACCAATAAGCTTTCATTGGTAGTACTTATTATCTCCTTTTGCTGTTTCAGCAATTTTGCGAAAGAATTTACCTTATAGATGAGATAGATTAAACCAATAGAAAAAATCATAAAGATTAATAAAACAATTCTAATATTTTTTGTCTTTTCTTTTTCTAGGCTCACCTCTTTTTGAGCATATGCCAAATCCTTTTGTGACCAAAGTTCAGACTGAGTTTTGAAAGCCTCATTTTTTTCTTCAACTAAATCAATCCATCTTTCTTGAATAACATCCTTCTCTTTATGCCACTTCAATAAGCTTTTGATATCCTTTTCTTTTTCTGCTAATTCAATTAATTGGACTAATATTTCTTTCATCGAAGAAGCTCGGTGTACTCCATCTGACTGTAAGCCTTTCACATTTTTCAAATTCAATAATAAGTACTTTTTTACGTTTTCGGTAGATCCACTTATTTTCTCCAAATGCACTTTAGAATTATAAATAAACTTCAAGGTCTGAGGATTCTCAGTATCTTTAAAATGTTCCTCTAAAGATTCAAACTTACGATTTAGAAGACCATATTCTTGTAAAGAGGAATATGCATCTATTGCGTAAACTAAAAAGTTATAATACTCTTCCTTAGACACTTTTTCTGATTCGAACAATCCATCTACAATGGCGAGGACTCGATCCATAGAATCCATATCTTTAGTTTCACTATACAATGAAATGAGTCCCGTATAATGTAAATTAAGGGCATTTCCATAATCATTCGTTTCCATTGCATAATTTAAACCTTGTTTAAAACAGGCTTCTGCCTTTTCATAATCAGGCTCACGTAAGGAACAAATTCCAGTATTATAAATGGCCCGAGATGCATAAGGGAAATCTTCATATTGTACATAAAGATCAGCAGCTCTTTTATTCGACTCATAGCTTTTTTCATACTCTTTTGTAAACCCACTAGCGATATAAGCAATCCTCATATAAGTACTACTTATCTCATGGTAAAATAAATCTTGGTTCTTTTCGATAAACACCAAAGAATTTTTTAGTTCCTCTATCGCTAATTTATATTTCTGTAGATTTTGTAATTCTAAAGCAATTGCCTTACTATTTTTATGAAGTAAATAAGCGGAAGAGTTTATTGGTGAGTTTGTATTGGGTAACGCTCGTAATAAAGTTAATTTAGCTTCTGGCTTATTGGTTGGACTATAACTTATCAATAAAATTTTAAAGTACTCTTGAACGATAAGCCTATTTTCAAAATAATTAGTTTGGACAAGCGAATCAAGGTAATGGCTCGTAGTTTCCTTGTCATATTTTTTGATTTTTTCCTTTACAAGAGAATCAATTGGCCTTAATTTTTTTAAATCTAATTTAGATAATTCATTATTAGATTCGGTACCCTTCGTACAAGAAAGTGTAAAAATAAATAGGCTTATAAAAGAAAGAATAAAAATCTTATCAAACTGCATTATTAGGCTATTTTTTTGGGGTTCAAAATTACGCATGGAATACACAGCAAAAGCCATTTTGTCAGAGCACTTTCCAAGTACTCTTTACACAATATAAACTAAGATTAGCAATATTTTAAATGATAGGACATAAATAAATTGAATAAAAAAAACGCAATATTAAAATAGATAAAAACAAAAAAAGAAAACGACGAATCGTCAAAACCTAAGTAATTACCTATTAAAAACTTAGACATTACACGTTGTCTTAATAAGTCTAGGAGACGACAATTGTCTTTTCATTCACAAACTCCAATATTCCGTTTTTAGATAATTCTCTTCCAAAGCCTGAGCGTTTAATTCCACCAAAAGGAAGCCGTGGATCGGATCGTACCATCGAATTAACAGCTACAAATCCTGCATTGATTTGATCCGCCATTTCAAGCGCTAGTTTTTCATTGGTTGTCCAAACAGAAGCCCCTAAGCCATAGATATTTTCGTTTGCTAAACGCAACGCTTGTTTTGCATTTTTAGCGGTTACAATTACTGCTAAAGGCCCAAAGACCTCTTCTTTCATTATAGGCATATCTATGTGGACATGATGCATTATAGAAGGCAAAACCCAATTTGAATTCGGCTCTTTTCTTCCTCCTTCCAAAATAAACTGCGCCCCCATTTCTATAGATTCTTTAATTTGCCTTTCCAAATTTTCAACTAAATCTGGTCTTGCCATACAAGAAATATTCGTACTTTCTTCTAAAGGATCACCAACTTTCATTTGTGATATTTCTTCCAAAAAAATGGCAGTAAATTGATCTACAACTTCGGCTTCTACAATGATCCGTTTTGCAGCAATACAAGTCTGTCCTGAATTGTTCATCCTTGAACGCGCAGCAAAATAAGCAGCCTGTTTGATGTCCGCATCTTTCAATACAATAAAAGGATCGGAACCGCCTAATTCTAACACGCACTTCTTTATATGTTTGCCAGCTAAGGAAGCTACAGCACTTCCCGCTCGATCACTACCGGTAAGCGAAATGCCTTGAATGGTATCATGAATCACAATGGATGGGATTTGTTCAATCTCAGCAAAAACATTTTGAACCAAACCAATGGGAGCTCCTGCTTCCTCAAATATATCGACAATTGCTAAACTACATTGGGGTACATTGGGGGCATGTTTTATAATCACATTATTTCCAGCCATTAAGGCTGGCGCAGTAAATCGAAACACTTGCCAAAATGGAAAATTCCAAGGCATGATACCTAAAATGGTACCCAAAGGTAAATACCGAACTTTACTCGAACTCGCTTCAGTTTGAATCGTATGATCAGCTAAAAATGTGCTTGCTTCTTGGGCATAGAAACGACAGACTAAAGCACACTTTCTAATTTCTGCAATGGATTGCACAATAGGTTTACCCATTTCCAAAGTAATCAATTTAGAAAGATCGTCGATTTTTTCCTCTAATAAATCCGCTACTTTTTTTAATAAATTTTCTCGAAAACTTAGCGGACTAATTTTCCAATTTAGAAAAGAAATTTCTGCTTTTTCTAAAATATGATGTACCTCTTCTTCACTATGTGTAGTATACTCCTTAAGGCATTCCCCATTGGTTGGATTGATAGATTTAAATCCCATACGTCCCCTCCTTTTCAATTTAAATTATCGAATACGATTGATTCGACGGAAAAAATAATCTCTAAACTCAATAAAATTGATGTATTGATTTTCATACTGTTTGATCTTCCCTTGTCCTTCTTCTATTTCTCCTTCGTTTGCAAAAACAGGTTCTAAATCAAAAGAAGTTGTTAAGAAATTTTGGTTAGCCAGCCTTTCTTGATTTTGAAAATATACTCCATTCTCTTTAAGCATTCTTCCTACAAATAATGTAATGTCATATCCCTTGTAAGCTAATTTACCAGGGACCATTCCATAACTATTATAATAATTCCGCTTAAAGTCCTTTACTAAATCATCTTGTCGATCTACAAATATATCAGTGGTCAAATGGATATTTAAATTTTCGAAATAGGAAAAATCTACCTTTTCAAAAAATTCCCATTCGGGCATCCCATATACTACTACAGGATTTTTTTCTCTATACAATCCTACTTCACGTAATACAAAACTTACAAACCCTTGATCTCTTGAAGGAATAATTACTACAGTAGTATCTCTAATGGCCAATTCAGAGGAAAGATCAAGTGTAGCGCCTTCTCCTAAAGAAAAATCAACACTACGTAAAGGACTAATATTTGGATTTTGATTCGCTAATTTATGGGCTTCTTGAATATAGGTTTTACGTGTTTCACCAGAACGTCCCGTTGGGCTGATAATTAAAGCATTGCTCGCATTACGATGCCGCTTATTTATAAAAGCCAACATTTTATTAAAATGCGTTTCTAAAGATGGATTTAACTGCACAAAATATGGATTTTGTCTAGCAAAATCTTGTCGTGGATTAAGTGGTGAAACCACGGTTACCCTTTCCTCTCTTGCAAAACGTTCTAACACCATATTATTAGGCTTTGTTACTGGCCCAATAATCACATCCGCATTTTGTACTTCTGATCTTAACAACAGACTTTTGACTACATTAGAATCTGCCTTCGTGTCTAATACAGAAACATTCATTGGTACACCTTCCATTTCCAGTTTTCTCAAAGCCATTCGTGCACCTTCATAAAATTGAATAGCTAAGCGTGCTTCTTTAGGAACTGGCCCAAAAGAACCCGCAAATTTATTGGTAAAAAAAGGTAACATGATCACCACGTTATAAGAACCTTTAATTACTTTATCATTGTTAATATTAGCAATTTTTCCTCGGTTGGTTAAGGCTCCACCAGATTCTTGAAATTTTTCAGGTGGGGTCAATGGCTCTACCAAATCCCATTTCACCGTATCCATTTCCATTGGGTTTTGGTCATTAATATCTTTTGGATCTCTCCCCACAGGATCAGGAATATCTGTAACTGGAGGATCTGATCTTGTAATTACTTCTGATCCATCTGTGGTTGTACTAGAAGATTCTTCTCCTTGATTATTTTTAGAAGAAAGATCAGTTTTTCCTACTCCACAACCCATATTGCAAAGTAATAATGAAAAGAATATCCCGATAAGGAGATTATTCCCATTCAATTGTCGAAGGGGGTTTTGTACTAATATCATATACCACACGGTTTATTCCTTTAACATTATTGATTATTTCACTAGACACCGCAGCTAAAAAGTCGTGGGGTAAGCGACTCCATTCCGCAGTCATACCATCTTTTGAGTTGACACAACGCAAAGCTAATGCCCACTCATAAGTTCGCTCATCTCCCATTACGCCTACAGATTGTACAGGCAATAAAATCGCCCCCGCTTGCCAGACTTTATCATAAAGATCAAATTTCTTGAGATTCTCTACATAGATGGCATCTGCTTCTTGCAGTAATTGGATTTTATCTTCACTTATTGCGCCCAAAATACGTATCGCTAAGCCTGGGCCTGGAAACGGATGACGGCCAATAATTTCTTTAGGTAAACCCAAAGATAAACCTACTTTACGAACCTCATCTTTAAACAGCATCCGAAGCGGTTCTACGATTTTCAAGTTCAATTTTTCTGGTAATCCACCTACATTATGATGTGATTTAATGGTTACTGAAGGCCCATGGACAGAGATGGACTCAATCACATCAGGATAAATAGTGCCTTGCCCAAGCCAAGACATATCTCCTAGTTTATTTGCTTCTCGTTCAAAGACTTCGATAAAGACTCTGCCTATTGTTTTTCTTTTAAGTTCTGGATCTGAAACGCCATTTAGTTCAGATAAGAATTCATGTTTAGCATCAATTCCAGTCACATTCAATCCTAAACCTTCATAGGATTTAAGTACTTCTTCGAATTCATTTTTTCGTAAAAGACCATTGTCAATAAAGAAACAATGCAGCCGATTTCCTATTGCTCGGTGTAAAAGCATAGCAGCAACGGAAGAATCCACTCCTCCAGAAAGGCCAAGCAATACTTTTTCATCACCAATTTTATCTTGTAATTCTTTTACGGTGCTTTCTACAAAAGAGTCAGGCGTCCAAGTTCCTTTACAGTCCGAAATCTCATTTACAAAATTGCCCAAAATTTGCTTTCCTTCTAATGAATGGGTAACCTCTGGATGGAATTGAATACCATAAACGGGTTTAGCATAGGTATCCGCTTTTGATCGGAATACTGCTACATCAATACTATTGGTACCTGCTAAAACCTCAAATCCTTGAGGCACTTCTTTAATGGTATCTCCGTGCGACATCCAAACCTGTGATCCTGCCGAGATTCCATTTAGAAAATGGTCTTTTAAAGGAACGCTTAGTTGTGCCTTACCATATTCCCGTTTAGAAGATCGAGCGACTTCTCCACCAAAATAATCGGCAATATATTGTGCGCCATAACAAATTCCCAAAATAGGGCGTTGGCCTACAATTTCATTAAGATTAATATGTAAGGCTTGAGGTTCTTTTACCGAAAAAGGGCTTCCTGAAAGAATAATCCCTTTAATGGAATCATCTAAAGGAGGCATTTTATGATAAGGTAATATTTCACAATATACATTTAACTCCCTGATTCTTCGGGCAATAAGTTGGGTATATTGGGATCCAAAATCTAAGATAATGATTCTTTCTTGCATGATGTCACAAAGATACCAAACCTCAAATTAAATATCGAATAGACCACCATTTTTAACGCAGTAAATATTAAAAAAAACATATTACCTTTGTCTCAAGATTAGAAATAGATATGTTAAAAGAATTATTGTGGCAAAATCGGAATAAATGGCTTTTGAGAGGAGCAGCCCTAGGAACCCTTATTGGTATGTTTCTTTTATTATTTTCACTTCAAATCTTTCTAGATATACGAAGCGTATTGTATGGTGATGAAACGAGCAATTATATTATTGTCAATAAAAAGGTAAATCTCTTAAATTCGGTTGGTATTAAAAATGAGTTTAAACCAGAAGAAATTGAAAATCTTAAGTCTCAATCGTTCATTAAAGAAGTAGGTAGTTTTCAATCCAATCTTTTTCAGGTTGGGGCATCAAGTCCTGCTTTGGGTTTTTATACCGAACTATTTTTTGAGGCCGTACCTGATGAATTTCTAGATGTAGAGCCTTCCAATTGGTCATGGGATGAAAGCAAGACAGAAATTCCCATCATTTTATCTAGAGATTATTTAGCCCTTTATAATTTTGGGTTTGCGCCAAGCCAAGGGTTACCTCAATTTACCCAAGGTACAATACAACGCGTTCGGTTTGATATTGTGATTAAAGGTATGAGCATGCAAAAAGTATTTCAAGGTCGGATTGTAGGCTTTAGTGATCGGATTAATTCCATTTTAGTCCCTATGGATTTTTTGACTTGGGCGAATAAAAAGTTTGGATTTTATAATGAAAAACCGCCTTCTCGCCTAATTATTAATGCGGAAAGTCCATACAGCGCTACGTTTACTGATTTTATGAAAAAGAACGCCTACGAAGTCAGTCGAGGAAAAGTGATTGGAGGAAAAGTAGCTAGCTTAATCAATGGGACCACTACTTTAATTGCAGTCATTGGAATGCTGATTGTTTTTCTGGCTTTTTTAGTTTTTGCATTAAACTTTAGGCTTTTAATTGCACAATCCGCTTCTAAAATAGTATTGTTAAAACAGTTGGGATATAAAGTAGATCAAATTAGTAAAGTTTTGATTTCTGCCATTAACAAACAATTTATTCCAATTATTATAGCAAGTATTGTGTTGGTTTTTGTTGTGCATTATTTCGTAGCCCTATTGTTTAAAAATCAAGGTTTTGAGATCAGTTCGATGCTTCACATTCTTGTTTTATTATTAGCTCTTTTATTGGGTTTAGGTTTTATTTTTATCAATAAAAAAATTATTAAAACACAAATCGAAACTTTATGAAGTTTGGAAAAGTAAATCAAGTGGATTCGGTTGATTTTTCCATGCCTGCTGTTCCTCCACAAACTCATCAATTTTTAAAGCAGTTATCTCCTACTCCCCAACCAAAAGTAATGTTGGGTTGTACAGGATGGAGTATGAAAGAATGGGTAGGGAAAGTTTATCCAAAAGGAACAAAAACGAAGGATTATCTTTCTGTATATTCTAGGCAATTTCAAACAATTGAATTAAACACCACACACTATCGAATTCCATCTGAAGCATTGATTCAAAAATGGTTGGAGCAAAGTCCGCCAGATTTTGAATTTTGTCCAAAGATTCCTCAAATTTTTAGTCATCGAAATGACTTGGGTATTCACCATGACTTATTTAATGAATTTTGGGTTCGCATGGCCCAATTAGGAGATAAACTTGGTGCTTGTTTTATGCAACTCCCTCCCTATTTCAACCTAGATAGATTACCTATACTTCAAGCCTTTCTAGAAAAAAGACCAAAAGAAATTCCGCTTTGTATAGAAGTAAGACATGCCGATTTTTTCCAGCCTAATGCAACAAGTGATACTTATTTTGAATGTTTAGAAAAACATCAAGTGGGTACAGTAATTACAGATGTAGCGGGACGTAGAGATGTGCTTCATTTGCGATTAACTTCACCGACTGCTATGATTCGATTTGTGGGAAATGCCCTTCATCCAACCGATTATACACGGATAAATGATTGGGCTAAATTGTTAAAAGATTGGGTAAGTCAGGGGGTGGAGAAAGTATTTTTCTTTCCCCACGAACCCGACAATATTTTGGCACCAGAACTTGCACAATACGCAGCTGGCATATTCTCTAAACATTTAAATTTAGAAGTGACCTATCCAATTTTAGATGGAACATTTGGTCAACAAAAGGAAGAACCCCCTCAACTATCTTTATTCTCCTGATAAATCAGCTTCTGTTTTATAATCACCAATCCAAGTTTTTCGAACTTTCATTTGTTCGGAAGTCGGCTTTTCTACTAGATTAAAAAAGTGTTTCATTTCTACTTCCATTGTTCCAACTTCTCCGGCTAACTCGACTTCTTTATTTGCTCTTGTAACAATAATACTTAATGGATCACCTGCTTTGGCCGTAGTGACAAAAGTACCTAAAACGGGATTAATCGTTTCTAAGTTTAACATTTTTCCATTCCATTTTTCAATAATATCTCCTTCTTTAAAACCTAATGTTTTTCCAAAAGCATCAAGGCCATCTATGTTTTGAAGATAAAATTTACTCGTTCCAGGATCAAGGCCAATTGATTTTTCTAATCCCCCAAGAGTAACTTGTTTTACCATTTTAGATTCGGCATACTCTACTCCTGCGGTAGCCAATAATTTTTGAAGTGGTAATGAAGTGGGTCCTGCAACATAAGTCTCTAAAAACGGAACAATATCAGGATGGCTTAAACGACCAATCTCATCAAATAAGGCATCATCTTTAAACGGTTTTTCTTGACCATATTCTCTAGCAAGATCACGCATCAATCGTTGAAGATTGTATTTACCATTGGTCAAATTGATTAATTTAAGATCAAGACACATACCAATTAAGGCGCCTTTATTATATACATTCATGTATTGATTTTCATGCTTTTTTAAACAGCCTAAACTCAATTCAGTAAATGGCAAATCGTCTTTGTATTGTTCGGCACCTCGCACTTTTTCACCTAATACATCCATATAACTTTCTACACTCATCAACCCGTGTTTTACTTGTACATGCCCTGCGGAGTATTCGGTAATTCCTTCGTACATCCAAAGGTGTTGAGACATTTTAGGTTCGATAAAATCAAAATAATGTATTTCTTCAGAGTGAATATTTAATGGCGTTACGATATGAAAAAATTCATGTGCAGCTACGTCTCGTACTGTTTGCATAATCCAATCACCTTCTGCTTCAGGCAATACATAAAAAGAGGAAAAGTTATGTTCTAATGCTCCATAACCTCCTGAAGCCGAAAAGCCATCCGTCAAATAGATGATAAATGCATAACGATCTACAGGCAATTTGCCACCTAAATATTCTTTTTGCGCTTGTAAGATTGGCGCAATTTCTTTTTTCAATGCCTTAGCTGAGATCTTATTCGTTGGAGAATAATTAGCAATTAATACTTCTGCATTTCCTACCTGAACCATTGCGGTATCAGGCTTACAAAACATCATTGGATGATCTACAAATTCATTATATGTTTTAGACAAGAAAATATCTGTATCCTCATCTCCACCTACTCTTTTCATTGCGGTCGCCCCATAAAATGAAGAAGGTCGATCAACAGTTAGATAAAAGTTCTCTCTTTCCATGCCTTCAAAAAAGCCGAAAAAGCCATGATTATTTAATACAAAATTTCGTTCAACTTCAATGTTTGTTCCTGCAGGTTCAAAAATCTTATTGTCTTTTTTAGTGTCCCAAGTATCTTCTACAGTGTAAACGATTTTGGCCAATTTATGTGCCTTTTTTATGGTCCATGTATTGTCTCCAATATGGCTTACTTTGAGTTTTTTTCCTCGTTTATCTATCGCTTGGAAGTTGGTAACAAATCGTCCAAAATCATAGATCGCATAAGTCCCAGGAATAATTTTAGGCAACTGAAATTTGATCGTTTTACTAGAAATCTTTGGTGGATTCAAGGTCACTGTGAATTTATCATCTACCACTTTATTTAAGTCTACATGATATTGGTAATCGGTATTGTCATTTTGGGTAAAGGCCAATGTAACACTACATAAAACCATAATAATACTAAGTATCCATTTCATTGAAAGTCAATTTTTGTGTTTCAAACTAATAACTGACAAAATTCATCATTTTTTATTTAAAAAGTGTTAATTATTATTTAAAACTTTTAAATTCGATTCTATTACATCCATATAACATTTTACTCCCATTAAAAGATTTTGTACTTTAGAGAATAAATAAACCTAAAACGACTTATGGACGATCGGGAATATAGAGACAAATCTTATCTGAAATCATCCGCTCATTATGATCAGGCGGCTAAACGAGTAAAAGAAATCAAATCGTATTATAAAGAATTAGGTTCGTTCGTTTCTGTTTCTATTTTTCTATTAATCATCAACTATTTTACCACAAGCTATTTTTGGGCAGTCTTCCCGATTGCTGCCATGCTAATTTCTGTCGTGAGCAAACACATTAAAGTATTCGGTTTTCCTTTTTTCGGCACCTTAAGCAAAGAGTGGGAAGAAAAAAAATTAGAAGAAGAAATCCAACGCTTAGAAGATAAAGATGAAGTAGCCAATTGGTTAAAAAATCGAAAACGTTCTTATTTAGATTTAGACGAACAAGTAGAAATTCCTGAAAAAGAATTTGATGTGCAGAAAGAACGGTACAAAGATTTACTATAATCTTGTTTTACACCACCTCAATCGAACTAAATCCTCCTCCCCTTTTGATTACTCGGATTTGACTAGGAATGCGTTCTTTCAATTGTTCGACATGTGAAATTACGCCAATCATTTTCCCATCAGATTGTAATGATTCTAAAGTATGAATGGCTAAATCTAATGCGTTATTATCTAAAGTACCAAAGCCTTCATCGATGAATAAAGATCGAATTTGTGCGTTCTTTCCTGCCAAATCTGATAGCCCTAATGCTAATGCTAAACTGACTAAAAAACTTTCTCCTCCCGACAAGGTATTCATAGATCGAGCATGATTGGCTTGATAGGTGTCAATAATCTCTAATGCCAAATCGGTTTCCTTTTTCTTGCTGATATAATATCGTCCATTATCTAATTTCCCAAGATGTTTATTGGCCAAAGCGACTAATTTCCTTAGGGTTAATCCTTGGGCAAAAATTCTAAATTTTTGTCCTTTTGCAGAACCAATAACTTCATTAAGTTTTGCCCAACGGCTCAATTCTTTTTCTTGTTTTTCTATTTCTTTAAACAAGACCTCTCCTTCTTTTTTTCGTTTAGCATTATCCTCCAATTGTTGACGGAGAGCGCCTAAATCTTTTAAATATTGATCTTGCAATTTTACAAAATTTGTTCTTTCCAATTGTAGTTCTGCTAATGGCTTTTTAGTTTTCGAAGTAGAGTGATGCGATGCTAATTCTTTTTTCAATAATCGAATACGATCATTAATTTCAATAAATTGTTCTTCTAATTTTTTATTTTGTTTTTGAATTTCTTCCAACTCTGTAACTTCAATTATTGATTTTTTGACAAGAATTAATTGACTAAATCCAGCCGCCACAACTTGAGATTGAAGTGCTTGTTCTAACTCCTTTATTTCTTTTTCATAGGATAAAATCATTTGATTCCTTTCCGTAACTGCAGAAATTATTTTGGCAATATCTACTTCCAATTCTTGTACTTGCTTTTCCAAAATCTCTGCCTTCTCTTCCCGCTGTTGTATAAAAAGAAACAAAGCTTCTCTTTCCGAAGTTGGATCTTTTTGTCCAAATAAATCGACACGTTGTTTCTTGATCTTTTGATAATCTTTTTTAGCTAAATCAAAGTCTTCCGCAGCAATAGTTAAACGGTTTTCCAAATCTTCAAACTGTTTAAAAATATAAGCCTTTTCTTGTCCCCGAAGTTCATAAGTTTGTTCTTTTTCTAGCAATAAATTTTCTTTCTTCGAAAAGGCTTCCGCTTTATTTAACAAAGCTTCTTGAATACTTCTACTTTTGCTTTCTTCATAAGTCAAATCGTACTTAGATAAGATGGCATTTAATTCTTTTATCTCTGATTGATAGGTGGTATCAATACGGACAAACTCTACAGAGGCTTCTTCCAATTCTTTAATAGCTTGTCCAATGCTTTCCTTTAAATATTCACATTGAAACGTCATTTCGTTTTGTTGACTAAGCGCCTTTTCTTTCGCATCAAAAACTTCATCAATTTTCCAAATTCTCGCTTGGTCTGCTTGAATCCAATTTTCTAAATTGGCCATCCTTTGAAATAACAAATCGGGTCTATTAATTAAATCTGCGGCATCAGTAGACGGCAATAGTCGCAAAAAATCTCGATCAAAACCGATCAATATTTCTTCCACATTATCTTTTTTAATTTTCACTTCTTCAAACCGCAATTCTACGCCTCGTTGCGCTTCTCTTTTTTGTTGAATCTTCTCTTTTAATCGATCAATCTGTTTTGTTGTTTTATCTCTATCTTTTTCTGCCAATTTCAAAGCGGTATCATCGTGGGTTTGGCTTAAGTCATGATGTACAGAGCCGCATAGAGGACAAGCTTGTCCTTCTTTTAAATTGGCACGTTGTTTATCAAAATTGGCCGATCGTAAACAAGCTTCTACCAATGCTTGTCGAGCTCGGAGTTCAAGATCAAGCGGATCACGTTGTTCATTTAAAGTTAGGATTTCCATATCTAATCCCACCAAGCGATTTTCAAGGCCTTCGAGTTCTTCATCCAACTGATCAAAATGCTCCATTTGTTTTTTGTAATTACCAGTAACTTCCAGTAAATTACTCAAATCGGCCAACTGCTGTTTAAAGGCTTCTTGTCGTTGATTTAAAAACAATTTGATCTCTTGCGCATCAGAAGATTTTATTTGACTTGGGACTAAAATCTTGAGTTCATTTTCCTTTTGTGCCAAATAGGTTTTCAACTTTTTTAAATGCGATTCTTTATCTTTGATTTCATTTTCAATATGTACTTTACGCGCTCTTTTTTCCTTTTCCACTTGTGCACGTTTACGAGAAAGATCGCCTTGTTCTAAAATCTTATTAAATCGAGATTTTAGCTCTGGCAATTCACCAGCAAGGCTTTTATAATGTTTAGAAGAACTAAGCCATTCCTTCAAATTTACAATTGCTTTTTCTATCGTATTTAAATCTGAAGAAATTCGGCTGTAAACTAATTTCTCTTCTTTAACCTTTAGTTTTAGATCATCTAATACCTTTTTCTTTTGTCTCAATGGATTTTCTAAACCTTGCAAATCCTGATCTAGCCGAACCACGTTTTCAATCACCTCCAATTGCTTCGCTAAATCATCCTTTAAATTAGATACTTCCAGTTGAATTTCATCAAATTCTTTTTGCTTAGTTGCTTGATTTTCTTTCTTCGATTTTTCTGTAATATTTAAAGCATCAAGTCCTTCCTGATGCTGTTTTAAGGAAATTTGAATTTTATCAATTTCATTCAATTGAGGTAAAAACTGAACGGCTTGCTGATGTTTTTCTAGGCGTAAAAGCATCGGTTTCATCGCTGCTTTTTTATCTTCTGCTACACCTAAATTTCCTTCTTCTTTTTTTAGTCGAACAGATAAATCATTTCCTTTTTCTAGCCATTGGATAAGCAGCACCGTTTCATCCAATTGTTTTTTTAGGTTTGTATTTTTTTCAGATAACGCTGCTCGATTTTGGACAAGCAAAGCCTCTTGCTCTGGATTTAAAATTTGGAGATGCACCAATTCTTTTTCCAGTTCTTTTAATCGCTCCGATTCCAATTTATGACGATCAAAAGCAGCTTTGGAAATTTTGGTATACTCTTCCCTCCCAGTAATACTTTCTAATAATTCACTTCGATCTTTTTCTTTCGCTTTTAGAAAAGCAGCAAAGTCTCCTTGAGAGAGCAATACTGATCGACAAAAACGTTCATAATTTAACCCTGTGAGTTCGGCGATTTTATGATCAATATCCGCAATCTTTTTCGCTATGATCGGATTCGTATCTCCATCTAATTGAGCTAATTCTCTTTCGGGTGCTTTAATATTTCCATCTACTTTTTTATACGCTCTAGAAATACTCCACTTCGCTCGGTAATGAATCGATTTCACTTCAAATTCTACCTCGGCATAACTTTCTATTGCTCCATAGGACATTACTTCTTTGACTTCTTTATTTCGATGTACTTTGCCATAAAGTGCCAAGGTTAGTGCATCTAATATGGTCGTCTTTCCAGCTCCTGTATCACCAGTAATTGCAAAGAGTCCTGTTTCTTTCAACGGACTTTCATCAAAAGCAATCACTTGTT
Source organism: Saprospiraceae bacterium (assembly GCA_020629935.1). Lineage (GTDB taxonomy): Bacteria > Bacteroidota > Bacteroidia > Chitinophagales > Saprospiraceae > JAHDCJ01. The sequence continues at coordinate 27,947 of JAHDCJ010000029.1, forward strand.
CAAGACGTAATGAATTTAAATTTTTAATACGAACCTTTAAAATTTTCATTGTCCCTCCTCCTCTTTTTCATCAATCCAACTCAATAATTCCTTAAAGGTCTTTTGTAAGTCTTTCATTTCCTTGGGCGCTTCACCTAATGATTCACATTTCCGCTTAAATACTTCTTCTACTGATAAATCATCAAGGTCTACCTCTAAGATTTGTTCATCCAATGCCTTATAATTTCCTTGGGTTCTAATCTTCAATAATTCTAATGGGAGTTCTTTAGAAAAGCTACGCAACTGCCGATCAAGATCTGGAATAATTTGTTCGGTTTTGACCAATACATCAACCCAAGCATAATCTTCTTTTTCTTCGGCGGGAATAGCTTCTAATTTTTTTTGTACACTTTCTAAATCCCCTTCTAAGCGAATCAACTTTCTAAATACAGGAATGGGTAATAATTCAATTTCCCCTTTTATTTTTCCATTTTCAAAATGAACCAAGTTCACTACCTTTTGATCTTTTATTTCACTAAAGTCAAGCGGTATAATTGAACCTGAATATCGAATATGAGGAAGCTGAGAATCTAACATTTGAGGTCGGTGCAAATGCCCCAACGCCACATAATCAAAAATAGCTGGAAATTGCTCAGCCTCAATAGTATCAAATAAACCAATATGAATCCGATTTAATCGACCCGCTGCGCGTGTTCCTCCAGTAGCAAATAAATGCCCCGTAGCAATCAATGGAACTTTATCCTTTTGAAACGGCGCTACTAATTCCGCCATTTTTAAATAATGATTTGTAATGCCATCTCGTATCGATTGCTGTCGATCTTCAAACGATTGTCCTGCTACACTTCCTCGGATATCTTGATCTCTTAAAAAAGGAACCGCAGCAATTACAGCCTCCAATTTTTTCTCTTTATTATACAATGGAATCAACTCATCTTCATAATTTCCAGTGAAAGCACCACGCACATGAATGGTGATGTCCATTTCACTTTCGCTCATTATTGCAAGTAAGTCTTCTGTAGCTTCAAGCATAGAAGGCGAATCATGGTTTCCCCCAACAATGACTACATGACGACAAGAGGTATGAATAAGTCGGCCTAAAAACCGATAATATTGTTTACGGGCAAAATTGGGCGGGTTAGCGACATCAAACACATCACCTGCAATAATAAGTACATCAACTTCCTCCTTTTCAATTTGGTTTAATATCCAATTTAAGGCTTGTTCATGTTCTCTTGCCCGATCATTGTATAGAAATTTTTGGCCTAAATGCCAGTCGGCGGTATGCAGTAACTTCAAAACGAAATATCATCAAATAAATGTCAAAATCGACTTCAAGTCAATAATATCAATTTTTTGATTAAAAAAAAAATTTTGATGTTTTTTTTGATCGAATCCTATCTATAAACATCAAGAATTAATAAATTTACACGGAAAAGCAAGTAAAGGACATGTCCAAAAAAGAAGAATCGCAGGCTGGGTTGTTTTCAAAAATAAAGAAGATATTCTTTAAAACGGAATTGGTGCATTATAGTAGTGATGATCTTGTCACCCAAATTTCGATCAATAATGCGATGGAAGTGAAAGAGATTTTGCAATGGGGAGTTGATCCTAATGCATGTGATAATCTAGAACGATTACCTCTGTTTCAAGCTGCTTTGCGGAATCGCTGGGATATCATTCCAATTCTTTTGGAATATGGAGCGAAAATAGATGTACAAGATCAAGATGGGAACACCGCGTTAATGCTTGCTTCGAAAAAGGGATGTGCAGATGCTGTTGAAGTTTTGATTACTTTAGGTTGTGATTATTTGATGGCAAATTATTCAGGAGAAACTGCGTATGATCTAGCCCATAAAAATGGACATGATGCAGTAGTTAAAATCATCATCGAACGTAAAGATACTTTGCAAAAGATGATCGCCGTAAAGCGAGAAGATCAAGCTAAACAATACGCACAATCAGTAAACAAACAGCAAAATCAGGCGAAGTTAATTGATGAAAAATTAAAAGAGCAAGCTGCATTGGCGATGAAAGCGAATCAAAGTTTGCCTCAATTAGAACTTGAACAAAAGCGAATTGCTAAATTTTTAAAAGAAAAGGGAGTTAAAGAGAAGCAAAAAGATAATGCATTAGATCCACATCAACTTTGGCTTTTAAAAAAAGAACTATTAGTGCCGCATGCGAGTGATGAGGAAGCCTTTTTTCAAGCGATTCTTTTAAAACATCAAAAAGCTTTTCATGCTTTTTTAGATCAAAATATAAAACTAAACTTTTCTTCTACTACGCATAAAATTACTCCATTGGTCCAAGCGATTCGCAATAATGATCTTGCGTTTACTAATAAATTATTAGAATCGGGTGCGGCAGTCGATTTTGTAGAATTCGGAATGTCTCCATTAATGGAAGCCGTTCAAATTCAATCGCTCCCATTGGTTCGTCGAATGATTAATGCAAAAGCAAACATTAATCTAATAGCACAAGAAAAAACGCCTTTGATGATTGCTATTGAGCAAGGGAATATTGAGATCCTAGATTTACTCTTGAAAAATGGTGCGGATGTACATCTAGCTAGTACAAGTTTTTCTCCGATTACCTTGTTAATCATGGAAGATCAATTGCCCATGTTAGAGCGATTGAAAACACATGAAATAGATTTGGAAAAAGAGTTTAAAGATCAAAGTCCGCTCGCTTGGGCGGTGATGCTGCATAAAACTTTAGCGATTCAAACCTTGATTAAAGCAGGGGTAAATATTAATCAAAAAAACAAGCAAGGAATTAGCCCTTTGATACAAGCCATACTCAGTGGAAAAAATGAAATTGTAAAATTATTATTGGAATTAGGTGCTGATCCCAATGCGGCCAATCCGCTTGGTCGAACCCCTTTAATGTTGGCTGCTATGGAGAACAAAGCTTACCTAGTCAAAATATTATTACAGCATAAAGCTGACCCAATGATTAAAGATAATGAAGGAAGAACAGCAATGGATATTGCAAGAATTTATGCCCTTCAAGAAGATATAAAAAATCTTTTATTTGAATAAAAAAAGCCTATTTACGTGACATCATTTTCACATAAATAGACATTAAATTATAATCTTTTTTTTTATTAGAATCGATAACCTACACTAGCAATTAATTGAGAAGGTCCAGAATCAAATCCACGTTGACCACCGAACAAATTAATGCCGTCTCCAAGCTTAGAAAGATTCCCTTCATATCGAACATCTATAGATATTTTTCCTATATCAACTCCAGCTCCAGCTTGAAAACCAAAATTGGTAGAATCAAAAAATGAAAGGTATTCTTCTTGGTTATCGACTTCGGTAAGATCTACATTTCGATCAAATTGCATACGTGCCATTGGCCCAACTAAAAACCGAAATTTAGAGACTTCAAAGCCTATTAACAAAGGAATATCCAGATCTTTCAAGGTACTAACAGTCATCTCTGGTTGAATTAGAATTGGTCCTAAAGTAAAGCGCGTAAATATCCCGCCGTGAACGCCAAATCCCGCAGACTGCAATTGTTCATTTATGTTACCCTGACCATCAGGAGTAGTATTTCGACCTGCAATAGGTCCATCAGATATCTTGGCACTTAATCCAGCTTTAACTCCTATTTTAAACACTTGAGCTTGCACAGAAGAAGCAAAGAATAATACACTAAATAAGACCAAAGATATTGTCACAAATTTCAAACTTGAATTTTTCATACTGCATAATTTTTGGATTAACAAATAAAGATAGTTGTGTTAATTCTATAATCATGCCATTCTAAGTTTTAAGGGTGGATTTTACAAAAGTTGGACAAATAAAAAATGGGATTAGGCACGCATGCCAACAGGCTCTTTCAAAGAGCTGAAATGAAAATTATGGATTTGCCATACATCCGTAGGACGTGTGTATACAAAGTTAAATTGAATCGAAACCAATTCAAATTCTAACACATATATACATTTGATAAACAACTCCTCAATCTTTTTTATCTCAAGTAGTTTTTGTTTAACAAATAGACCAGTAGCCCCTTCAAATGTTTTGAGAAGGTACTTCATTTTTTCTACCAAATTTTCGGGTGATAATAAACCGTCGCGCGAATGGGAATTTACTAATTCCGCAGCTAGCGCATACTCAATTTTCTGCAAACTCATCGTATTTTTATTGAAGTTATAATGTCCTTCAATTTATCTGGAAATTGTACGAGTTAATTCATGCAGTTAGTTTATGGATTTTGAATAGTTTTTAATTAGCTTTGAAACAAATATTTGCTCAAATAGCTTCTTATATCTTCATTTAACGTGTACTTTCTTCATTTGTTATAATTTTCTTATTTTTTTTTGCATTTTTATTTATTCCATACAAGAAAACTTTATACTATGCGATTTCATTCCTTTTCTTTTCTAGTCATTATACTTTTGCTGTTTTTTACTGGATGTAAATCAGACGTATCAAAGACCAATACGGCTACAAATGATTCCAATACTACTTCACCAAAGGTAAAGACAAACCAAGAAACTCCACAATATAGTAGTCTAGCGAATGCGCTAAAAAATCCGAAAGAAGCTTTTATTCTTAAGCTAAATAATCAAAAACTAAATGAATTACCCACGGATTTAACTCAATTATCTAATCTTCAATTTCTATCATTGAAAGGGAATAATTTAAGTGAGCTTCCTGATTTCATTAAACAATTCAAACAATTAAAATACTTAAGTCTCGATGGGAATCAATTTACTGAAATTCCATCCATCGTATATCAATTGCCTTCTCTTCGTACCTTAAGTTTAGATAACAATAAAATTTCTGAGATTCCTTCAGCCATACAATCACTTAGTAATTTACAAACCCTATACTTGGGCAGAAATCAATTGACTACCTTCCCTAATGAAGTATTAAGCTTGAAAAATTTGAATTACCTAAGTGTGAACGCCAACCAAATTCCTGATATACCAGAAACAATTAGCCAATTAGAAAACTTAAACACCCTTTTCGTTTGGCAAAATCAATTGGACCGAATACCTGAAAGTATTGGTGCATTAAAAGGACTTCAAAATTTTGATTGTTCAAATAACCAAATCACTTCTATTCCTGCTAGCCTTTTACAATGTAATAAACTTAGTCAATTAAATTTGAGTAATAATAAATTAAGCACCATTTCAGAAGATTTTTTTAAAGCCAATAATTTACAAAAGATCACTTTATCAAACAATCCAATTTCAAAAACTAAAATCAAAACCCTCCAAGAAAAATATGGGAATAAACTTCAATGGTAATTTTTTACCCACCAATTTAGAAATAAATTGCATCTTTTAAATAATTGTATCACGAAACGCCAGAAATATGAATTGGAATAACCCCAAAAACCAGATCCTATATTTTATCCTGTTTATCTTATTAGCTACTTTACTTTCCAACTGTAGTTCGATGTCGAAAGAACGAATTTCTGTGGAAGATCCATCGAAAACTTTTAATTGGGAAGCGGATGAAGGCATGACTGATTCCGATGAAGATGGAGTTATGGATATGATGGAATCTGAATCATTGGAAAATGTTCAGTCTGCGCCGCCGCCACCTCCTCCACCAGCTCCAATGATTGAAGAAGTAGAAGAAGAAATTTATTTCTTTGACGCTGAAACGGCACAACCTTCTACCGTAGTGGAAAATCAAAAATTAGAAGTCATTGAAACCAAAAAAGAAACCACATCTAAAACTTGGAAAAGAAAAGGACGCCATGTAAATAGCGCCAAAGTTTTTGTAGGAGATCAAGATACCCTTGTTAATAAAGGATGTCAAGTAGCCATTAAAATTGATGGATTTAGAGTACGGGTTTTTATGGATTGTTATTTTTATAATGATAAAGATCGACAGTTAGAAGGTACCTTTAAATTGGTTTTGCCCACAGGAGCTAGCCCTTATTATTTTGCTTTTGGAGAAGAAGCCATTTTAGATAAAGACAAAGATTTTGTGCTTCCAATAACCGACAAATATAATACGGCTTTAGACTTGAGTGTAGCTGCTATTCGAAATCGCCCCTTAAACGATAAGGCTACATTAAAAGAAGCACGGCTAGTCCCTAAAGAAAAAGCAGCTTTTGCTTATGCGGAAACCACAAGAAGAAAAATTGATCCATTATTGGCCGAATGGACAGGTTCTGACATATTCAATTGTAGAGTCTTTCCTCTTCTTCCAAACAAAGTACATCGCATTGCATTTGGATACGACCTTAACCTGAATCAGGTAAATGAAACGACTAAAAGTTTATATTTCCCCTTACCAGAAACGCGCCCTTTAGAAGTAGATATTAATATGTCTGACCTAGGACAAATATCCGCAAATATGAAAGGGCAAAAGATTGAAAATAAAAAAGAAAATGGACGATGGCTAGCTCATTTAGACAATCCTAAATTAGATGCTATTCAAATTTTCCAAACAGATGCGCCTACTACAATTATTCATGGCAAACAAAGTAACGACTCCTATTTTGCTACAAATATTAATCCACAACTTCCAGGATTAGATGCCAATCAAATTGCTAATCAAGCCGTCTTTTTAGTGGATGTTTCTTTAAGTTCTAATCCAGACAAATATAATGTATGGCTTAAAGCATTAGAAGCCATTTTGAAAGAAAACGAGAACGATATTAAGCAATTTGCTATCCAATATTTTAATGTCGAAAGTTTTTGGTGGAAGACCGAATGGGTCAATAATACCGCTGCAAATCGAACAGCTGCGCTTGCCTACGCCAATAGTCTTTCATTAGAAGGAGCATCGGATTTAGGTTCGGCTATTTTACAATTAAAAGAAGTGGATTTTATTTCTAAAAATAGCAAAGCGAAAAATGTTTTTCTTCTTAGTGATGGAAGTATCACTTGGGGAGAGGATCGTCCGTATGCCCTTTCCGAATATGTACAACCCTTAGATAAATGGTTTGCTTTTCAAACGGGAATGGCAGAAACTAATCGAGCTATTTTAGCCCATCTTACTCGAAATTCGGGAGGAGCTATATTTTCTATAGCCAACGAAAATCAAATAAAAAAAGCAAGTACCGCATTTAAAAAACAGGCTTGGAAAATTGAATCTTTATCTTTAGAAAACACAAAAGATTTGTTAATTGAAGGACGTCCTTTATATCTTTATCAAGGCCAAAACATTACGGTAGTAGGAAGAGGAACGCCTAGTAAAGGAAGCCAATTAAAATTGACGGTTTCTAATAATGGAACCAATAAAACGATAAGCATTCCTTTAAAGGAATCTCTCCAATCGAATTTGGCGGCAAGGACTTATGGACAATATGCTACGGAGCATTTAGAAGAGTTTGAAGATGCGACTTTGGATTTTTCTACTGCTTATAGTACGCATTTTCGAGTACCGGGAAAAACCTGTTCTTTTTTAATGTTGGAAAGTGAAGAAGACTATGCTCGATATAATATCAAACCCGAAACCAATGCCTATGTCGTTCGATCTTCCTCGGTCAATTCATTGGTTGACGAAGTCTTAAAAAATGTAAAAAAGACCTTGGGCAATGCCAAACTAAACTTTATCCATTGGGTAGAAAAGTTGGAAAAATTTGAAGGTCTAAATTTTGAAATTCCTACGGCCTTTCAACTCATTTTAGATCAAACACCAGAGGCTAATTTTAAAGTAGCACCTGCCTTTTTAAATTCTGCTTTAAAACTAAAGAAACATCAATCTTCGGAGTTGACTAAAGCACTTAATGAAAAAGAATTAGATTACGATGTGATTACCAAAGCAGCTAAAAATATACAAGAAGATTTTGATAAATCCGCTTCTTTAAAAATATTGAGTTCATTGATAGAAAAGAATCCGGGCAATGGTGTTTTGGCAAGAGATGTCGCCTTTTCGGCCATGGAATATAATTTATCTTCCCAAGCTTATCATTTGTTGACTAAGGTCATTCGCAACCGTCCTTATGAACCCCAAAGCTATACGGCAATCGCCCAAGCTTTGACTGATATTGGAAAAATTGATCTCGCCATTTTTTATTATGAAGTCGCTTTATCTGGACAATGGGATCAACGATTTGGAGCCTTTCGTCAAATTGCAGCTTTAGATTATTCTAGACTGTTAAGATTAATTGAAGAGGGAAAATATGAAGTAAGTTTCCCTGATTATATTTCTTCAAGAAAACAATCTATAGACGATGAATTTAATTTTAAATCTGCTGATTTAGTGATTACCATTACTTGGAACACGGACAATACTGATATAGATTTACACGTCAAAGAGCCTACTGGAGAAGTTTGTTATTATTCATTCCCCAAAACAAAAATTGGAGGTTTAATGTCGGATGATGTAACCCAAGGCTATGGTCCAGAAATGTATATTTTACAAGATGCCAAAGCAGGAGAATATTTAGTGGGAGCCAACTATTATGGCTCGGATCGATCACGAACCTCTGTTCGCTCTAAAGTATTCACTAAGGTGTATAAAAACTTTGGATCAAAGAATGAAGAATTGATAGAAAAGGTAATCAGCCTTGGAGAAGAAAAACAAATGGTCGATATTTTTGAGATTAAGATTAAAGAAGATAAGAAGGATAATTAGCATCCATTTTTTCTTTTTCTCCTAAAAAAAAGAATTTTGCGCAAAGGCTACACTTAAACAGCCTTTGTGCATTTTTTTAGCACAAAATTATTTCTTCTTCTTGAAGATTCTTGTTGTGAAATAGTCATAAATTCATGTTAAAACATTTAAATAATTATGATATTAATATAGAAAGTAAGAAATTGTATTTCCTACTAATCTAAACCATACTATGCATAAATTTAAATTAAGCCTTGGGCTCATATTTCTATTTTGGAATTTAATTTCTTATGCACAACCTTATCTTGATCTTATGGCACCAGTATTAGAAAAAAAAGTAAATGTAAAAGCAAGTATTTCAGAAGTTTGGGAAGCTTGGACCACAGTAGATGGCTTACAAAATTTCTTAGCAAGTGAATGTAAAATGGAACTTCGTCCAGGAGGTCCTTTTGAAGTTTATTTTATGCCTTATGCGGAAGAAGGACAAAAAGGGACAGAGCACTGCACGGTATTGAGTTATGTCCCTGAAGAAATGTTTTCTTTTACTTGGAATGCTCCTCCTAAGTTTCCAGAACTTCGAGCCTTAGGCCCTACCACTTGGGTTGTAATTAACTTTACCACATTAGGCAAGGGACAAGTAGAAGTACGATTACGTCATTTTGGATGGCAGGAAGGGAAAGAATGGATCCAATTACATGATTATTTTGATCTTGCTTGGGATTCCGTCCTTCTATGGCTTAAAGAAGCATTAGAGAGCGAATAATCCCCAAGAATGATTATCTTGGAAACATGGATCAACTTCTAGAAAATATTGCAAATTGCACCCATTGCGCTAAAGCTTTAAACCATCAACCGCGACCTGTAGTTGCCGCCCATCCCGAAAGTAAAATTATTATTATTGGTCAGGCACCTGGTTCTGTCGTACACCGTACAGGGATTCCTTGGGATGATCAAAGTGGAAAGAATTTAAGATCTTGGTTAGACATTTCCAATGCGGATTTTTACGATGCCTCTAAAGTTGCCATTATTCCAATGGGATTTTGTTACCCTGGGAAAGGGAAAAGTGGTGATCTACCTCCACGAAAAGAATGTGCTCCGCTTTGGCACGATCAGTTGATCAGTCAACTTCCAGAAGTCAAATTGACTTTATTGATTGGTAAATATGCACAAGACTATTATTTACAGAAAGAGGCAAAGAAAAACTTGACAGAAACGGTAAAAAATTTTGAAGAATACTTACCCAAATATTTTGTTCTTCCCCACCCTTCTCCAAGGAATAATATTTGGATGGCGAAAAATGCTTGGTTTAAAAGTGAGGTTTTACCTTCATTAAAATCAATCGTTTCCTTTATTTTAAACCCTGATAAATAATGAATAAAACGCTCCAAAAGCAAATCAATCAACTTTGGCAATTTATTGAGCAATGGTTAGATACAGAAACCAAGGAGGGCGTCAGTCAAGATCTACTAGCCATTGGTATTGAGCCACAAAAGTTTAAAGCATTTCAAAAAAAATGGAACGTGGAAATTCCAAAAGACTTTCAATTTTCTTATTATCGACATAATGGTTTCACAATACCTTTCGGTTTGATTCATGGCTATGCTTTAAAAAACGAGATATACCAAATCAAACAATAATATTATTTCTTCGAATAACCTTTCTTCTTATCAAAATTGATCTTATCAAAGATTCGTAAAATAAGCGTCATTTTATATTTTCTCCTTACCTATATAGTTTACAAAAATATATATTTGTGACATTCATAACATACTTATTTAACCCAAACAAATTTATTTAATATGAATGAAAAAACTTACTTTTTAGTATTACCCATCCTCTTATTTCAGCTTGTTTTTTCCTTTGCACAGGATTCCTCTATCTTGTGGCAGGATATTCAATCGCATAAGCAAGAAGGAGTTGAATTTGAGAAAAAGGACTTATTCTCGTTTAATGAAGTTTTAAATGAAACCAATACTGAAGGCTTTGTAAAAGACGGTGCGAAATTAGATATCAATTGGGCCGTCTTGCAACACATAACTCAAAATCGTCCAGTGGCCATTCGAATGAAAATCTCTTTAAATGCCACAGAAAGTGTTTGGCTAAGTGCCAGACAATATCAACCTGTAACCACAGATTTCGGAGCATTTTCTAGTGAGAATGAGCGGACTGAAATCCCCTATGCACATGGCGTCCATTATCGCGGAATCATTGAGGGATCTAGTCGTTCATTAGTAGCAATTTCCTTCTTTGAAGATAATGTCATGGCAGTAATGGCTTCCAAAGAATTTGGAAACATGGTCTTAGGTAAAATGACTGCACAAAAAGGCCTTCATTTTGCTGTTTATAAAGCAAAAGATTTACTGGTTCAATCTACCAGTCAAGAATGTAAAGTTCTAAGCCATTCACAAGCTTTAATGAATCAGGTAAACGATCTGTACCGAACTCCTACTACCGAATTATTAGATGCGAATAATTGTGTTAGGATTTACTATGAAATTGATTATGACTTTTTTGTAGCGAAAGGAAGTAGCACAGAAAATGTAATTGATTTTATGGTAGGTGCCCATAATGCAGTAGCTACCATCTACACCAACGAAGCTGTAAAAACTGAAATTTCTGAAATTTTTATTCATACTTCTCCAGATAGTTATAATACCACAGATCAAGGAGATTTACTTGTCGATTTTCGAACCACTCGAACCGTGTATAATGGTGATCTTGCTCATTTTGTATATACAGGAGATCCCGCAGGAGGTGGAATTGCCTATTTAGATGTGATTTGTTCAAATTTTGATTATGGCGTTTCAAAAGTAGATTTAACATTTAATGATTACCCAACCTATAACTGGACGGTCAATGTTTTAACCCATGAACTTGGACATAATATGGGATCTAATCATACCCATGCCTGTGTATGGAATGGAAATAATACTGCCATTGATGGTTGTGGTCCGACCTATGATGCAGGTTTAGCTGAAGGAGCTTGTGCCACTGGCCCATTACCTGCTTCAGGAACGGTAATGAGTTATTGTCATTTGCTTGGTGCAGTAGGTGTAGATTTAAGTTTAGGGTTTGGGCCACAGCCTGGTGCAGTTATAAGAGATCGAGTGTATAATGCCAATTGTTTAAGCGCATGTAATCAATGTCCCACTTTCAGTATTTTAGGTACTCCAGAAGATTGTGTAGGTAACTTAGGGAGTGTACGTGTTGGGTATGCTAGTGCGGGAGATTCTGGAAATATTACCTATGCATGGTCAAATGGATCTAATACAAGTGAAATCACGGGCCTAAGTGCAGGCACATACACCGTTACTGTTTCAGGTGATGGAGGATGTGCTACAAGCAAAACATTTGTAGTGAATGATTATTCTTCTAATACAGCCGAAATTAATATTGCGATTACCTTTGACAATTATCCTTCGGAAACTTCTTGGGTCATCCAAAATGGTGCAGGTTCTACAGTTGCCTCTAGTCCATCTTATGCCACAATGATTGCTGGATCTTCAATCAACGAAACCGTTTGTTTACCTGACGATTGTTATACATTCACCATTTTCGATTCATACGCAGATGGTATTTGTTGTGGTTTTGGTAATGGAAGCTATACTGTGACAGATGTCACTGCAGGAGGAACCATAATCGCCACTGGAGGTTCATTTACAGATTCTGAATCTACTAGTAATATTTGTTTAGATAATTTACTTCCTGTAGAGCTTATTTATTTCAAAGGAGAATCAAATCTTAGAGGTAATCTTTTATCGTGGGTTACAGCCACTGAAATTGAAAATGACTTTTTCCATTTGGAGCGTTCTTATGATGGAATAGACTTTGAGGTGATTACCAAAATTCAAGGAAATGGCAATTCAACTGAAAGCCATTTTTATCAATTCTTAGATCAACAACCAAGAATAGGAATTAATTATTATCGTTTATCACAATTTGATTTTGATGGGGATCAATCTTATGTCGGTGATATCATCGCATTGGAATACACAAATGGAGAATTTGTTCAGGTTTACCCTAAGCCTACAACTAACTTTTTAAATATTTCTTATTTTGGGAAAGCACGTGGTCCTCTTGATATTCGATTATTTGATGCCGCAGGAAAGAGGTTAAAGTCTTATCATTTTGAAGTAGAAGCGGGAATAAATGAAATGCAATTAAGCATTGTAGATTTTCCTTCGGGTATTTATTTCCTTCAAATTAATGATCAGAAAGAAAGTAGTTATGAACGAATTATGAAATTAGAATAAATGTTTCGTTAGATAAAAAAAGGCTTGATCAATTTTTGATCAAGCCTTTTTTTATGACTTAATATTTTGGATGGATTTCCAACTAATGCTTTTTTTATCTAACTTTAAAAAAATAATATTAATGAAATTAGGTAATTTAAACTGCTTTGAACAAACTAAAATTGGAATTTTATTTTGCCTTTTTTGCCTTACCACTAATTGCGCTACAGACAATCACAAACCAAACTCTGGTGAGCAAACCAATACGATCAAGCCTAGTTTAGAAAACGATAAAGGATTTGATTTAAGTTTTCATGTAAATCCTAAAGCGGACTCAAATTATGATTTTTTAATAGATCTAAAATTAGATAGTGGCAATTATATCATTTCCCCGTTTTCAAAAGATAACTTTTATATGCCTTTTAGTTTAGTACTAGATAAAAATACACATTTGCATATTGATCAAGCTATTTTAGAAATTCCAAAATCTAAAATTGAGCTCGATACCATCATCAATTTGCCTGTTCGGTTTATAAGAACAAATACCCAATTTATACAAAAAGTAAATGTAAGGACTAGTGATGATTTTGAGGTTTTGGGCAAAGTTGAATTCCTAATAGAACCAAGTTGTATTCCTTATTCTATAGATTTTATGATATCTCAACAAGATGGAAAAATGGCGATTAAAAAAACAAAGACGGGTTTTCATCCTTCCTATCGTGGAAAATAAATATGGAAGTTATTTAATAAACTGAAAACCGCATGAGGTGGACGGAAGGGGCTGCCTTTGGCAGCAGTGCGCAGCACCAAACGAACAGTGCGCCTGGAGAAGACCGACCCCTTTAGGGGCATGCCCAAATTAATGTTATTTTAAAGATTCGCTTAACTTTCCCAAACTACCGCATCCTTCATCTCATACCATTTCACATAACGGCTATTATATAATTTTTCGATTGGGTTTCTTTTGATTTTCATAGTAGGCGTTAAAAGAGAATTTTCGATTGTCCATTCTTCTTTTACAACAACTACTTTCTTTAATTTCTCATGTTTCTCAAGGCTCGGATTAATTTCGGTTAAGGTTTCCGATAAGCTCATCGAAAGTTCCTCTTTACTTAATTTTTTGGCCTCTTCAGAAAGCACGACTAAGGCGATAGGTTGTGGCAGATTATTCCCCACGACACAAATTTGTTCGAGCAAACTATTCTTAGCAAATTTCATTTCTATAGGAGAAGGAGAAACATATTTTCCTTTCTCTGTTTTAAAAATATCTTTCACTCTACCTGTAATGTAAAGGTAACCGTTTTCATCAACATAACCCTCATCCCCTGTACGAAGAAATCCGTCTCTGAAAGCATTATCCGTTAATTCTGGTTCTTTATAATATTCAACCATCAAGCAATCGCTTTTCACTAGGATCTCCCCATTTTCTTCGATACGCACATCGACGTTTGGCATAGCTTGACCTGCAGAGCCAAAACGCTCTTTTCCCTTTCGATTAAAATGAGAATATGCAGTATTTTCGGTCATTCCATAAACCTCTTGTAAATTGATGCCTAATTTTTTATACCATTTCATCAAGGCAGGAGGAGTAGGTGCGGCTCCAGTAAAATAATGATTACAATCATTCAAGCCCAAGCCCGTTTTAATCTTCTTTTTGATGATACCAGAAATAATAGGCAGGCTAAGTAACATGCTTAATTTAGGCTGTGATAATTTAGATAAAATACCCATTTGAAACTTAGTCCAAATACGTGGCACACCCAAGAATACGGTCGGTTTAGTATCTGCAAGATTTTTAGCGAAAGTATCTAAAGATTCGGCAAAGAAGATGGTTCCTCCTTCATAGATTGCCCCAATTTCGATAAGCATACGTTCGGCGATATGGGCAAGAGGTAAATAAGAAAACATTCTTGCTTCTTTTCCTCCTGCATGAATGACGGTTTGAGCCGCAGTAATGGCATAAGCCAACGCATGGAAACGATGGACTACACCTTTGGGTTTTCCTGTGGTACCCGAAGTATAAATTATCGTCATAATTTGATCTAGATCACGATCTGGATTGCTACTTAGCGCAGGTGTAATTTTACAGATTTCTTCCCATTGGGTATATTCTTTTGGTGCATATTTTGGAAACGAAATACAAGTCACCTCCGCAGGAACGCCATCCGCCATAGAGGCCCAATCATCTAATTTTCCTACAAAAAGAAATTTGGCTTGACTGTGAGTTAATACATAATTCAGCGTTGTTGCATTTACGTTTGGGTAAATAGGTACGGAGACATGACCAGCCATCATAATTGCTAAATCACACATTACCCACCAAGCACAATTTTTGGAAACTAATCCAATTTTTGACCCCGCGGGTAAATTTTGATTTATTAAATATTGCGCCATTTTTCGAATTTCTTGCCCCGTCTCTTTCCAAGTAAAATCAATATTTTTACCTTCGTAAGGTTGGCGCATAAACAGGTTATTGGCTTGTTCTTTTTCCCATTGATAAAATATGGCCAATGGGGATTTTAGGTTTGCTGTGTCCATGTTAAAAGTAGTTAAAATGACAATTTGGATTAAACTTAATGAAATCATTGGAAAGTTTAGACAAAATAAGCAGATTTGTTTATTCGATTATTCAAAAATAAAATCTAGATGAAAACACTGCCTTCTATATATCTTATCTTACTTTTCTTTTTCTCTTGTAATCAAAGTAATGAAAAACAAACTAAACCCTCCGAAATGAAAAAAGAGCATACAAGCACTACGAACTCAACGAATGAAGAAAATACCTTACCCAAAGAATTATTGATCAAACTTGGAATGGATGTAGACGAAGGCCACCCCCTAGGATTAAAAATTGGAGATCAAGCCCCTACTTTTTCTACTCAAGATCACATGGGGAATGCATTGGAATTAAATCAATTATTGAAACAAGGACCAGTGGTACTTCAGTTTTATAGAGGCGATTGGTGTCCAGTTTGTAATCGATATTTAAGTGCATTTCAGGATTCTGTCCAATTAATAAAAGATCGAGGTGCCCAAGTCATTGCCATCACACCTCAAACCAATGAATATATTAAAAAGACCATAGCCATAACAAATATTGAATATCCTGTTATAGCGGATAAAGGCTATTCGATCATGAAAAACTATAAGGTTTTATTTAAAGTGACCGAATCATATGATGCGATGATTAAAGATAAATTACAAGCAGATATTGCTTCTTCTAATAATGATAAAACACCATATTTACCTGTACCCGCCACTTATGTTATTGGGAAAGATGGCAAAATCAAATATGTACATTTCAATCCGAAGTATCAAGATCGAGCCACTGTAAGCGATATATTAGCACATCTTTAATGTTAGGATGAGATGTCACAAGCCTTTCCTGTAACCTATTAGTTTTGTTTGTTCTTCTTCCACTAATCAAACATATTAAACGTCAGTAATTTATCAATCAAATATTGCCTTTTGGTAAAGGATAAAGTACATTGGATCAAACAAAAACGCGCTCGTTGGTTTTTCAAAGCTCAGAAAAATCGAACCTAAACCAAACAAAATATTTGTTATGCAGGAAAAAGCGAGTGAGCAAAACAATAATAAAGGTCAAACTAAACCTTCATTATCTGGTTTGCAGGAAGAAAACAGGATATTGAGAGATCGGAATGCATTGTTGATAGAACAACAAACTAAGCAAGCCCATGTAATAGCTCAGGCTTTAAAGGATCGTCAAAATATTGAACGAAGATTATTTGAAAATTTTAAATCTCTGATTGAAGAACGCAACACCAATCAGGAAATTCGAAATAGAACGGAAGAATTATATCATATTTTGGCATGTGATTTAAAAGCGCCTTTACGTCAATCGGCAGCTCTTTTGGATTTATTTCAGATTCGATCTGGAGTCGATTTAGATCAGCGTTCTTTAAATTATTTAAATCAAATAAAATCGCACGTACATGAAGTAAGCAATAAACTAAATGATTTATTGTTTGTGTCTTCTATTACCAAAGTAAAAGAACGCGATGAAATTATAGATTTAAATCTTATCGTTCGTGATATTATAGCCCAAAAGAAAGAAGAACTTTCAGCCTTAGATGGTCAAATTATTTATAGTGAATTGCCTTTAATAAAGGCTTGCAAATCGCAAATCAATTTTATTTTCAAGCAATTAATTGAAAATGCGATTAAGTTTCGAAGAAGTTTTCCTCCAGTAATTACGATTAGTTGTACTGGAAAAAATTCAAAATATATCTTTGCTATTCAAGATAATGGGATCGGTATCAACCCATCTGAAAGGGCAGGTATTTTTAGTCTATTCAAAAAGATATCTACAGGAAAAGAATATGCAGGTACTGGTGTAGGATTATTTGCTTGTCAAAAAATCATAGAATTACATAATGGGAAAATTTGGTATTCGTCTAATGAAAACGGAACGACATTCTTCTTTTCAATACCTGATTGTTTAATTCAATTATCATAGGTATAAAATATTCATTCACAGAGGCAAAAGCTTAATTGGATTTGTAACCCCTATAATTTAGTTTTAAAGCGCATGTAAAAGTTTCAATTTGCTAAGAAGCCCGATTAAGCATGCCTCTGTTTTTTACTCTTGCATATACTTTTCGACAAGTTCACAAATGATATGACCGATCAACATATGGCACTCTTGAATACGAGGTGTATCTGATGAAGGAATCTTAATTATATCCTCACAAATTAGATTCATTGCTCCCCCACTCGCTCCAGTCATTCCGACTACATACAAACCTAGTGCCTTGGCTTTTTCTATTGCAGCAATAATATTTTCAGAATTTCCTGAAGTAGATAAAGCGACAAGTACATCCCCTTTTTTGCCTTTGGCTTCTACTGCACGGGCAAAAACTTCTTTAAAACTATAATCATTGGCTACGCCAGTTAGGTAACTGGTATTTACGTGTAGGGCTTCTGCAAAAAGCGGTGGGCGGTCGAGATAGAATCGTCCAGAGAGTTCGCCAGCGAGGTGTTCGGAATCGGCGGTAGAGCCTCCGTTTCCGCAGAAGAGTATTTTGTTTCCAGCTTTTAAAGCAAGTACCATTTTTTGGGAAATCTTTTCTATAAGAGGAATAAGTGATTCCTCTTTGAGGAGTTGGGTTTTAAGATTTATGCTTTGTGTTATGGCTTGTTTGATTCGATCTTTCATGTTGATATGGTATGAGGGGATGAAATTACGTTAAAGTATTATTTTATTGTTCTTTTTCTTGAAAAAAAGAACCAAAATTCAAGACTTATTTTATTTTTTAACGCATTTTGATGGTTTAAAAACCTAAACAAAATAAACTCGCTTCGCTCAGACAGTATTTTGTTTTTGACGGTTTTTTAACCATCAAAATACTAAAATAAAAGAGGTCGGTTTTTAGCTTTCCGTTTTAGAAGGGGCTTATTTGTTGTTGGAATATTGGAGTTTTTGGTGCGATTGCGGGGCAATCGGGAAGTTGGGGAGGAAGAGGGAATTGGTGCGATTGCGGGGCAATCGGGAAGGTTGTGAGGAAAGAGGGAATTGGTGCGATTGTGGGGCAATCGGGA
>JAHDCJ010000029.1:46380-49275 GCA_020629935.1 Saprospiraceae bacterium
AATCGGGAAGGTTGTGAGGAAAGAGGGAATTGGTGCGATTGTGGGGCAATCGGGAAGGTTGTGAGGAAAGAGGGAATTGGTGCGATTGTGGGGCAATCGGGAGGTGGGGAATTTTCTAAAAAAATGGGGAAATAAATGGAATATAAATTTTTTCTCGTACTATTGTTTAAATTTTAATTGATTAAAAGAAAATGACGAAACGCAAAATTACAATTTTGGGGCCTGTTTACCCTTATCGTGGAGGCAATGCACTTTTTGTATCTCATTTATATGAGAAATTAAAACCTCGATTTGATGTAGATATGCTCAATTATAAACTACTTTATCCATCCTTATTATTTCCTGGTAAGACTCAATTTGATGTAAGTAAAGCGCATTATTCTACCTTGCCAAGTCAACGGATGGTGAATTCCATTGGGCCATTGTCTTGGTTAAAGACAGCAAATTATATTAAAAAAACGAAGCCAGATTTAATGGTATTTGATTGGTGGCAGCCATTTTTTGGGCCTTGTCATCGAGCTATTTCTAGTTTTATTCGAAAAGAATATAAAGGGAGAATATTATTTATGACGGAAAATTTATTGAGTCATGAAGCACGGATAGTAGATAAAACCTTGACAAAAATTGGATTAAAACATGCGGATGCTTTTCTAGCATTTTCTGATATTGTGGTTGAAGGATTAAATAAATTACAACCAGGGAAACCCGTTTATAAATCTTCCTTACCTATTTTTGATTGGTTTAAACCCGAGGAAAATCAGAATGTAGCAGCATTAAAAAAATCGATGGGATTTCAACCGGATGATATCGTCTTGTTATTCTTTGGATATATTCGAAAATATAAAGGATTAGATATTCTTTTAGAAGCATTTGCTCAAATGGAAAAAACGAATCCTAAGTATAAATTATTGGTTGCTGGAGAGTTTTATGATAACGAAGAAAATTATAGAGCCATTATTGACAAACATGGAATTGGAGATAAAATCCATATGGTTAATCGGTTTATCCCAAATGAAGAAGTCGCTAATTATTTTGAAGTTTCAGAGGTAGTAGTTCAACCCTATCGTTCGGCCACACAAAGTGGAATTTTAAATATAGCTCAAGGGTATTATAAGCCTGTGATTGCAACAAAAGTTGGAGGATTGTCTGAATTCATCGATCACGAACAAACGGGAATCCTTATTGAAGAAGCGACTCCAGAAGCAGTGGTGCGAGGTGTAGAATCTTATTTTAAATTAAAAGAAACCGTTAATTTTCCAGCCAATATCAAACGGAAGACGGAAGATATTGCGTTTAATACGATTGATGATTTATTCGAACAAATTTTAGATGACATGGTAGGAAAAGCCTAAGCTTTACTTTCTTCTTCAACACCAATAGTTTTCTCAATGGCGTAATTATTTCGTTTAGGAGAATTACGGGAAATCAACTCCGCTAAGAATCCGGCTAAGAATAATTGAACTCCTAAAATAATCGTCATTATACCAAAGAGCAGTAAGGGTAATGATCGTTGATAATAACCATAGAAAAATAATTTATCTACGGTTAGATACGTTAAAGTACCAAAGCCAAATACAAAAAATAGGATACCTAATGTTCCAAAAAGATGCATTGGTTTTTTGCCAAATCGCCCTACAAAAGTAATCGATAAAAGATCTAATGCCCCAATCATCATACGCTCTAATCCAAACTTTGTAGTTCCGTATTTCCGAGCTTGATGTTGTACTACCTTTTCTCCAATTTTGGTAAATCCAGCCCATTTGGCAATTAATGGAATATAACGGTGCATTTCCCCATAAACCTCAATGTTTTTCACTACTTCATTCTTATAGGCTTTTAATCCACAGTTAAAATCGTGCAGTTTTATACCGCTCATAAAACGAGTTACTCGGTTAAAAAACTTAGATGGAATTGTTTTACCAATCGGATCATGTCTTTTCTTTTTCCACCCAGAAACTAGATCAAAATTTTCGTCATTGACCATTTGCATTAAACCAGGAATTTCATCTGGACTATCTTGTAAGTCCGCATCCATTGTAATGACTACTTCTCCTCTAGTAATTTGAAAGCCTTCATTTAAAGCGGCTGACTTTCCATAATTTCTCCTAAACTTTATAGCTACAATATTGGGATTTTTTTCTTTTAATTGTTCGATCACCTCCCAAGATTTATCTGTTGATCCATCGTCAATAAAAACGATCTCATAACTGATCTTGTTGGCTTCAGTTACCCTAGAAATCCAAGCCTCTAATTCACCTAAAGATTCTTCTTCATTCAGTAATGGGACGACTATACTTAGATCTAACATTAATTATATTTAATAAAGAAAAAATTATTTTTACGTACATGCCTATTAAGCTCCTGGATGCGGTTCTCTTTTTACAATAGCGGAGACGATCATTGCTATGATAAAATAAAAGATCAAGAAAAATACAGTACCAATTGTCATAAATTGAGAAGTAACTATTTTTTCTGTTTCGTCAATTTGCTCCACCGCATTTTCAAAAGCATCCTCATCCATTCGATCAGCGAATCGTTCTAGGAATTCCACCTGATTCTCTTTGTATAAATTGAGCAAACTTCCATTATCAATTACCTCATAAAGTACAAAGGTAAACAGCATGGAAGTAATTGTTACGATTACCCCTACCATAAATGTGGTTTTTAAAGCGTCTGCAAAAGGTAATATTCCCTTATTCTCGCTTTTTTCTTCGCTCGTTGCCATAGACATACAGACAACGACTACAACTACACCAATAAACATATTAAAAAGAGAAAACCAACCAAAGAATTTAGTTGGGTCAATGAGGTACAAAGCCAACGTATAGATCATCATTCCTAACGACCCATATAATCCATATTTTACTCCTTTATTTTCTAACATGCTTTATAGTT
>JAHDCJ010000144.1 GCA_020629935.1 Saprospiraceae bacterium
TTAACTCTTTTTACGTTTTTTGACTCGTGTACTCTTTACATGAGAAACTGCTGATGTTTGCCTTTAACAGGATTCTATCTACTCAAATTCAACCACTTGTATATAAAAACAAAAAAAATAAGTGGAAAGGATTGTTTTTAAAAACTATTTGTTTTAAATTTGAATTATTGTTTTAATCTTTTTGTTTTAAAAGTGAAAAACAATATTATAAATGAATCTTATAAAATTTTGCCAATGCACGCCTTTTCACAACTCTCGGTCGTATCTGTATACCTCAAAAAATATTGGTTTCGAATAGCTTTAGTTTGTTTAGCTATTGTTTTATTTCTTAAAAAGGACTTTACCCTATCCTTTAATTTTAACACACCTGAAGATATTCCAGCCAAAGTAGCACCTCCGCAAGAAAAGAAAGAAAAACCTGTTGTTTTTACAGATAAAACAATTGTACCCAAAAAAGAAAAATCATTATTGAGTATTTTTTCTTCTGGTTCAAGTGCTGCTTCTACAGTATTAGCTGATGCATTGGCACAGCAAAATGCGTCAACAATCCATGCGCACATCAAACGATTTGGACATGTAGCACAATCCGAACAGCAGAAATTTGGGATTCCTGCTTCCATCATCATGGCTACTTCTTTGTTGCATAGTACTTGTAGTCAGCATCGAGTGGCAAAAGAGGCAAATAATTATTTCTTATTACAATGTTCTCCAGTTTGGAATGGAGCCACTTTACAACAAAATAGTACTTGTTATCGAGCCTATGAAAATGCCTGGACAAGTTTCCGCGATCATAGTACCTATTTAAGTTCTCCTAAGTTTTCAAATACAAAACAACTTTCTATTTCTGATTATAAATCGTGGGCTAAAGCCTTAGAAAATGCCAATTATAGTGAAGAAGGAAATTTAGCGCAGCAGCTGATTCGTATCATAGAATCCTATCAATTGTATGAACTAGATCAAGCGTAGAGAAATTTTACTTGAAACGACAAAAATTTTAAATAATGATATGAATACATTCGAGTAATATTTGCTAAAAATTCGTGCTTAAAAAGAAATGTTTTTGTCGGCTCGAGAAAAGAAATTTATTATTAATGAATTATTTGTCAAACTATGATTTTTGCAGAAGCATTTGAGTCATTTAAAAGAAATGCCGTTGGACAATTTTACCCTTTAAAAGAGGGGACAAAAAAGAATAGAAGTACAGGCGTTCAGATGATTAAGCGACTGGCCGAATTAGCACTTAATCGGGAGAATTCCATTCGCATTAACAAATTCCTAGAAAGTATCAATGGTAATCATTATGAAAATATAGATGCGCTATTTAGTTCTCAAAAACTAATGAATTATATCTCCCAAGAATCTTTATGCTTATATGGTTTTTTTAATTGGAAAACAGAAAGTCAGGAGTTTGATTATTTTATTCGTCAAGCATTAAAGGATAATTTTAAACTTCAACTAAAAGAGAATATTTGTAATCTTTCTAAAAAGAATAGGATTCATCACATCTATAAAATTTATGGACAGGAGCTTGAAAAATTACAAGTAAAATTATGTTTGATGGATGCCATATCGGATAATTATACCATTATGTTGATTCGATATAAAGATTATTACGAATTCAAAAAAATAGCGTCCAATTTTGAAAAATTCAAAATGAAAGAGTATAAAGAACAATGGTGATCTATTGTATTAATTGCTAGGTTCTTCAACTTTATATTTATCAATTAAGATACGAATTTTACAAGCAACATTTTTTTCTTTTTGACGAGCGGGATGCCAAGGATCTAAAGAGAATAGTAATTTCTCAATTGAAGAATTAGAAGTTGTAAATTCAGTGTTTTGTTGCATCACTTCTACAATTTGTCCTTTTGCATCAAGGACGATATCTGCAACGATATGTTTTTCTAATGTCATACCTACTGCTTTCGCTTTTGCTATTATTTCATTTTCAAATAAAGTGACGGATGCTTCATACGTTTCTCCATTTTTATAAGTAGGTTTTTCTTGTACAGATAAAAAAGGCATCACAAAATTTGTTGCTTCATATGTTGAAATAGCTTGCATATTTGGATTTCTGAGCTGTTGCTTTGTAGGTCGTAAGTTGTAGAAGTCAGGCTTTTTTTCTTTTTTAGCTTGAGGATTATAGGCTTGGATTAATCTTTGAATCAATTTAGGGATTTTTTGTATGGATTTATAGCAATATGGATGCTCACAAGTCATTCCAAAATGATAAATATCTTCTCCTTTGGTCGCCATATTTTTTGTTAAATCAAGTATGTTACTTTTTAAAAACCCATCTGAATTATTTCTAGCCACAATTCGTAATTCAATATCTTTTGGAGTAACAACAAGACTAGCACTATTTGGATGTAAACTTTCCAAGGGAATTAATACAGTAGAGACTTGATCGGTAGAATAATCGTTTATTTTTTCTGAGTTCAAAACGGGAAGAAATGAAATAATAGCTTTCGACTCTTCATCATAATGAAAAGAATAATTATTCATTGGAATATCTGTATGGCTAAATTGAACTTTACGAACTGAATTTAGCGTAGTCAGTAATTCTTCTAGTTCGGCTGTATAGTCAGAAGAGAATACGCCACAAGAAATTTGAATAATGGTTAATAGCGCAAAAAAATGGATATATTTTTTCATTGAAATGAAATATAAAGCAGCAAAATATTTAGTACAATATATTCTTATTGTGTTTAAAATGCAATATGAATCGTGAGTAAATCATTTTTTAAACAAAGGAACTTATAAGCTGTTAATGATATGATAGTTTAGAAAAATCATACATCTTCTAAAATAGATTATCATGACAACTTTATCCCTACTATTGAATATTATTGTATTGATTCCTGTTTGTAGTATGTTGTTAATGGATAATGAACGGGTTCGAAAAGTGGCAGGGATATTTACACCTGCACGTGGAATCTTGTTGGCTATGTACATGACGATTGCATTAGCCTCAGCTGTCTTACTTTTTATCAATGAACCAAAATTTGTAGTCGCACTTTTGGCGATTCAGATCATTTACAAACTCATCTCTCCATTTACTGTAAAGACCTTTAAAAACCCAATTGTAATTAGTAATCTTTTCATAGCATTGTTCCATTTGATCACACTTTTTACTCTTTACAATTCAGGGGAATTGAGTGTTTAATTGTTACATATTCCGCCGATACTGTCCGCCTACTTCGTACAAAGCATTCGTGATTTGCCCCAAAGAACAATACTTACTCACTTCCATTAAAGCATCAAAAAGATTTTCGTTTTGAATCGCTTTAGTTTGTAAATCAGTTAATAGGGTAGTGGCTTTGTCTTCAAAAGATTGATGTAAATTTTTGACGGTATTGATTTGATCTACCTTTTCTTCTTCAGTGGCACGAATGACTTCACTTGGAATAATGGTCGGTGATCCATCTTTGGATAAGAAGGTGTTAACTCCAATAATTGGAAATTCGCCTGTATGTTTGAGCGTTTCGTAATAGAGACTTTCATCTTGAATTTTCGAGCGTTGATACATCGTTTCCATTGCACCCAAGACACCACCACGCTCGGTAATTCGATCAAATTCTGTTAAAACGGCCTCTTCCACCAAATCCGTTAATTCTTCAATGATAAAAGCTCCTTGTAAAGGATTTTCATTTTTCGCCAAGCCCAATTCATGGTTAATAATCATTTGAATCGCCATTGCTCGACGTACACTTTCTTCGGTAGGGGTCGTAATTGCTTCATCATAAGCATTGGTATGCAAGGAATTACAATTGTCGTAAATGGCGTAGAGTGCTTGGAGCGTCGTTCGAATATCGTTAAAGGAAATTTCCTGTGCATGTAAGGAACGACCTGAGGTTTGAATGTGATATTTTAGTTTTTGAGAACGCTCATTGGCGTTGTATTTATTTTTCATGGCTTTCGCCCAAATTCGCCGCGCCACACGTCCAATCACCGCATATTCTGGATCAACCCCATTCGAAAAGAAGAAAGATAAATTGGGTGCAAAAGCATCGATATCCATCCCTCTCGATAAATAATATTCGACAAAGGTAAATCCATTCGCCAAGGTAAATGCTAATTGAGAAATAGGATTCGCGCCCGCTTCTGCAATATGATAACCTGAGATAGATACCGAATAAAAATTGCGCACCAAATGATCTATAAAATATTGCTGTACATCACCCATCAAACGAAGTGAAAACTCCGTGGAGAAAATACAGGTGTTTTGTGCTTGATCTTCTTTTAAAATATCTGCTTGCACTGTTCCACGTACAGAAGAAAGTGCTTTTGCTTTTAGTTCCTTATAAACATCTGCATCTAAAACTTGATCGCCCGTTATCCCCAACAGCATCAATCCCAAGCCATTATTTCCTTCAGGAATATCGCCTCTATAGGTGGGACGTTCTAAACCTTTATTGTCATAAAGGTCTTTTAGTTTCGCTTCTACCAAATGCTCTAAACCATGTTCTTTGATATAGATTTCACATTGTTGATCTACTGCTGCATTCATAAAGAAAGCACAAATTGTCGCTGCTGGTCCATTGATGGTCATGGAAACCGAAGTTTTCGGATCACATAAATCAAATCCTGAATACAACTTTTTAGCATCATCCAAACAACAGATACTGACCCCAGAATTTCCCACTTTTCCATAAATATCAGGACGATAATCAGGATCTTCTCCATATAAGGTCACCGAATCAAAGGCAGTAGACAAGCGATTGGCAGGCATATCAATCGAGACATAATGAAAACGTCGATTGGTTCGTTCGGGACCACCTTCACCTGCAAACATACGGGTAGGATCTTCTCCTTTTCGTTTAAATGGAAATACACCTGCTGTAAAAGGAAATTCCCCTGGGACATTTTCTTGTAAACTCCACCTCAAAATCTCGCCCCAATCTTTAAATTTTGGTAAAACTACTCGTGGAATGCGCGAATGCGACAAGGATTTGGAATAGGTAGGAACACGTATTTCTCGATTTCGAACTTTATAGACAAATTCATCGGCGGCATAAGCTGCTTTCTTTCCTTCCCAACTATCTAAAATACGTTGACATCGCCCATCTAAATCTAGTGCTAAATCTGCATAGGTTTTTTCTAAATCGGTAATTAAGCTTTCTTTATTCTCAATATCTTGTTCATGAAGGGTATCTATTGTATGACGAATTCCAAAGAGTCGTCTTGCCAAGGCTTCTTGTTTTTCGCCCCAGCGATCATATTGTCGATTATTTTCTGAAATTTCGGATAGATAACGTGTTTTATTCGGTGGGATGATATAAATTTTCTCACTCATCTCATCCGTTACGGTATAATTAGAGTGTAAATTGACACCTGTTTTTTCATTCACCAAATCAATGATTCGACGATACAAGGTATTCATCCCTGGATCATTAAATTGCGAAGCAATGGTTCCATACACAGGCATTTCTTCCATTGGCGTATCCCATAATTGATGATTGCGTAGATATTGTTTTTTGACATCACGAAGGGCATCTAAGGCCCCGCGCTTATCAAATTTATTGATCGCAATAATATCCGCAAAATCGAGCATATCAATTTTTTCCAATTGGGTAGCAGCTCCATATTCTGGCGTCATCACATAGAGCGACACATCAGAATGATCGACGATTTCGGTATCGGATTGTCCAATTCCTGAGGTTTCTAAAATAATGAGGTCATAATCTGCAGCTTTCAAAATATCCACCGCAGCTTGTACATGCTTAGATAAGGCGAGATTGGATTGGCGCGTTGCCAAAGAGCGCATATAAACGCCTTCGCGATTGATGGAGTTCATTCGAATTCGATCTCCGAGTAATGCCCCACCTGTTTTACGTTTGGAAGGGTCAACAGAAATGATGGCAATATTTTTATCTTTAAAATCCAGTACAAAACGACGAACTAATTCATCAACCAAACTAGATTTACCTGCGCCCCCAGTTCCTGTAATCCCTAAAACAGGAATTGTTTTTTTGCTAATATCTTTTCTAATTTTAGCGAGCCAATCCGCATTCTCTTCTGGGAAATTTTCTACTGCAGAAATCAATCTAGCAATGGCACGATCATTTTTATCGCTTATTTTTTTGAGCTCCCCATTCAAATTCATGCCTACAGGAAAATCACAACGTTTCAAAACATCATTAATCATCCCTTGCAATCCCATCTTACGTCCATCGTCAGGAGAATAAATGCGCTCGATACCATAAGAATGTAAATCTTCAATTTCGGTAGGAAGGATGGTTCCACCACCGCCGCCGATAATTTTTATATGCCCAGCACCGCGTTCTTTGAGCAAATCATACATGTATTTCAAGTACTCATTGTGTCCACCTTGATAGGAAGTAATGGCAATTCCTTGCGCATCTTCTTGAATGGCGGTATTCACGATTTCATGAACAGAACGATTGTGCCCTAAATGAATAATTTCTGCGCCTGAACTTTGCATAATTCGGCGCATGATATTGATGGCGGCATCATGTCCGTCAAATAGCGAAGCTGCGGTGACAATTCGTACTTTATTTTTGGGCTGGTAAGGAGCAATTTTTTCCATGAAGGATAATTTGGTATATACAATTTGGTCGTGTTGTGGAACGCAGATTTATTTGATTTTGGGATTGTCACGGATTTTATCTTAAAAATCCACGAAAATCTATTAATCTGTGTCATCTACGTTCTAACATTTACAAAATTACAGGAAATTGTAGCAAGAAGTGTAAAAGAAGATTAAGAATATGTCTAATCTTTTTTATTTAATTGGATTTTCCATTTAAACGCATCTGGAATAATAACTTCGGAGGTAGGGGAGAGGAGGTCGCCAATTTTCCATTTTAAATCATCCATTTCAGTAGGTGTCGTCATTACACTTTTTATTGCACCTTGATGGGTAAGAATATTGGGAAGGGTAAATACGATTGACTCTTTTTGGGGTAGATATAGGGTTTGTTTGGAATAGACGAGTGCTACTTTGTCAAATGATTCCAAAAACTTAATGCCCAATAAGGGACTTTTTTCTGTGGAATAATATTGAATGGGGACATTCGTCATATTAATTTCCCCCATTTTAAGATCAAGTTGTTGATAATAAGAGGTATCTATTCGTGCTTTTACGATAGAAACGGCTTTCCCAATTTTGATGACATTTTTATCAATTTTATCTGCAAGTAGCTCATTGATACCACAATTAATAAAACCGCTGTATCCAAAATCCAATTGGGGTTGGAACGTGAAATTTTCTTCATTCCCATTTAGTTTATTAACCGTTAAATCTAACCAATCGCCTGTTTCCATTTCTCGAACCAATGGAATTTTATACGCATTTTCAAAGGCTGGTAAATCATCATCACTAGATAATTGAAGACTTCTATCGTCAAAATTAACGACCCAATCATGTTGCGAGATGATATCCCAACCTAAAACGCCATCTATACCATTTTCTACAAATAATTTTGGAGCATTAGGAAGAATTATTAATCTAAGTTTGTAGGTGAGATCAAAATCAAGCAATTCAAGAACGATCTTTTTCTTTGTATAGTTTAAACTTACTTTTTGATCGAAACCATCTTTTCCTTGTGCACTTTTAAGTTTAGTACGAATGGGACTTTCACTAAAAATAGCGGAACGTGTAAAGCCATTATCGAATAGAAGTTTATATTCTTCTCCTTCTATCTCTACCTTGACGAAGATATAATGGTCTAAAATATTTTGTGCATTTACAAAAGAGGTAATGAGAACAACAAGGAATAAACTATAGATGGGTTTCATAAGGCTGAATTTTTTAGATATGGAATTAGAGCATATCCATATCTCCAAAATAAGCCTTTATTTCTACTTTTTCTTTATAAATACAAGTGAAATTGTAGCGTCTTACTAAATGAGAACTTTAAATAGAAGAATAACTATTCCATACCAATCGTATCATCTTGGAGTAAATCCATCATAGCGTGGTAGGTATCTTGAATGTCGTAAGTGATAGAGGTTGCAGAGATGGTTGCGCCTGAGATACCGTCTACATCTTTGCCGTAGATGAGTTCTTCGCCTTGGTAGCCTTTAAATTGTTTCAGCCAGCTTTTACTATTCACTTCATAACCATATTCTCCTGGATAATCAACTACTTCTACATGAAGGATAGAATGGTCATTTCCTAAAATCATCATATAATCGAAAGTCTCGTAACTATCTTCAGTAGGATTTTCTATGAAGGTAGGTACATTAACAGAACCATCATCCGCCTCACAACCTCCAATTTTACAGCCATGAATTCGGCGTACACTTAATAGGGCTTCTTGTTTTTCTGCTGTAGCAATGGAAAATACCGTTTGAGGTTTGAAATAGGAATTAGCGTTAGATAATTTAAATTCTTGCATATTAGGTGCTTGATCTTTCCATAGTTTCTCTATTGACTTGAGCATTTTTTTCTTCACTTTCGCCGAGATAATAGGGTTACTACCCGACCAAGAGAATGCCAGCAGAGATAATGAAAGTAATAAGAATCCTAATTTTTGCATTATTCTTCTTTTGAGATTTTAATTAAACCAAACACCCACTCCTAGATTGAGTTGATGATTAAAAACATTCGTTTGTCTATTTTTCAACCATTGAAAATCTGCTTTTAAAACAGTTCCAGGCGTAATTTTCCAATCTATACCAGCCGTTATTTCAGTACGATGGAAAGCATCATTAACGCTCATTTCTTCTGTTGCTTGATGCGTATTGTATTGCTCGTATCGTACAAAAGGAATCAATTGACTTTTTATAGAACGAATCCTATTAAAAACATCATATCCTACTTCTGCAAAAAAACCAGTATGCTGACTTCCCACATCTTTTCCAGTAAAAGTATTATACTGATTGGTATTGTTAAGCTTATTGAAAATATATTGTCCACGAATTAAAAATCCTTTAACTTGATAACGCGCATCTAAACCAATCATATTGACTCCAACAACAGAACTATCTGCTTGTAATAAAGCTGCTTCATCATTTCGATCAATGCCATTGTATAAAGTAGATTGAGTATCTCCAAAATAACCTGAAAAACCCAGTTTCAAACTAGAAATACCATAATAATCGAATTTAAAAGATAGATTCGGAGAGCTTGCAAAGCTTTCTGCTCCTTTTTGTCGCCCTTTTCTCAAGCCATTTTGACCATCCAATAAACCTGCTCCATCTTGGTAAGATTTAAACCCAGTAAACAAATAGGCTTGATAACGTAAAGAAAGATCATCAAATCGTCCAGTAAAACCAGCACCTAATTCACGCCAAGTTGTAGGGACAATGTATTTATCTACATTAGGTCGTTCCACTCCTCGATAGGTTGGTGGTTCGTGATATTCATTGATGATTCCCATAGGGATTAGCATCAAACCAGCGCGAAAATTGAAATAATTATTGATCTTATGTTGAAGAAAAGCTTGCTCGACAAAGACTTCACTCACATGCTCATACTCAATCTCTGTGATGAATTGTGTCTTTGCATCAAATTTATAACCGAAAAGCATCACTAAGCGATGTACATCGAGTTTCCCATTTTGGCGAGTGTCCGAAGAAATAGGTTGATTGTAGTCAATTTGTGCATAACCTCCTACCGTAAGGCGGTTTTGGTTATTCATCATGCGCATTGCCGTATTTTGGCTGTAGGCGATACTATCTTGGGTAGATTGTGCTAGTAGTAGACTACTAAAACAGATCAACAAAAGAAGTACGGTAATGGAACGCATATAGGTGTTATCTTTATTTAGACTTTTTTTAAATAACATTGCAAACATACTGACTAAAGTTTGAATAAACAAATAATAAAAGAGGCTTCTGACTTAAAAATTACAGTAGGGGAAGTCCTGATTTTCAATTGTTGGTGCAAACTTAAAACAGGAATGCTAAAAAAACAATATTTATTTAGACTAATTCTTAATAATTAACAAAAAAATATCCTTCCTGCTA
>JAHDCJ010000145.1 GCA_020629935.1 Saprospiraceae bacterium
CAAGAGGTTTCTTTTTTTTGATTCAATCCCTAAATTCGGGATGACTCATGTTTTTATTATTCGTGAGTAAAAAGAACGATGTTTTTTTACATTTTCTGTAGAAGTAATTTAGCAATGGTAGGATCACCCATGAGTACTTTTAAGTTTTTATTTCCCGAGCTTACTAAATCTTGGGCCATGGTTAATCGTATATCATTTGGAATAAAATCGATTTTGATAAATTCTTTCAAATTATTCAATTGATCTTTCGACAATTTAATTTCGTTTAGTGTTAAATAATTAACTAATCGAGTACAAAGTGTGGCAATGATATCGACTCGGATGGTTTTCTTTACTACAATTCCTTTCAAATGCTCAAACACTTCTTTTTTGAATGCTTTTGTATTGATAATTTGTTCTGGAGTAATCAGTTTACTCAAGTTGTTATTAACAAAAGCAATAAACGAAGAAACAGTTTCTTGATCTAAACAAGAATCGGCTAATAGTTGAATTAAAGCCAAATCCTTGGTTAAGTCTTCTATATGTCGAATCGATTCAAAAAACTGGACTAATGATCTAGGCGTGGTTCGATTTCCAGTTACAATTTCAGGATAAGTCAATACAAAGTTGATTCCTCGTTGATCAATATCATTTTTCTCTGCCCATTTTGCCCATTCTTTCACATCAAATTCCATAGACACATGCATCATCCGCGTAACCATTGCATCATCCATTGGTGTAACCGAATAGTCTCCACCATCAGGGTTTGCGGTAAGCACAATTTGCCATTTTTCGGGCAATGTCCAACTAACCAATTCATAGTTTTGTAATAACTGCATGATTCCTCTCAAAATTCGATCATCTGCTCGATTTACATCATCAATAAGCAAAATGCCTGGGCCTTCTTCACTGGGCACCCAATCAGGAGAAGCGAATTGTGTACGCCCATCTACAATAGTAGGCATACCTACTAAGTCTCCCATTTCCTCAAATTGAGCTGGGGCGATATAGGCAAATTTAAATCCTTTTTCTTTAGCAATATGCTCTACAATTTCGGTTTTTCCAATACCATGTTTTCCCCAGATACAAACAGGAACTTTCTTCTTCCCTTCTTCCTCAATAATTTTATTGGTACTTATTACATGATCTAAAAAACGTTGTATTTCTCCTGCGGTAGCTTTTGTCCCGTAATAAACATAATTATGTTTAGTTTTCGCCATTGTTTTCCCTTGTTTTTATTGTAGTTATTTAGTTAATACATTTTTACTTTTCGATCGGGCAGTGCCGACCATAAATCATCTGATTCATTAATTCCTTCACTGGTAATCAACCACAAAATTGGTTTACGATTTTTTACATTAGGCACACTTGCATATCCATCCGTAAAATAAATAATTGCGTCTGGATGATATTCGTCGTTTGCAAATTCGATTGGCGCATTGAAATCGGTGCCGCCTCTACCACTAATTACTTTTGGAGGAATGCCTTTATAGTGATATTCATTGTGAATATGCGTATCACATTCTACTACATATATTTCTGCCCCTTGTTTCCAAATATGATATATTTCGCTAAAGAAAAGTCGGAGTTCTTCATCATTTACAGAACCTGAAGTATCTACAGCTATTAGAATTTTTTGTTTCTTTCGTACGCGAATTCCGGGTGTTGTACCATATCGTTTAGAAGGTCGTCTAATCGTATTTTTTAAATACGTACGACTACTACTTTCAGCAAACAGCCGCAATACGCGTCGCCAATTGACCTGTGGTTTTAAAGACTCCATTAAAAGGTCAATGTAAATTTGTAGTCCTGCGGGTAAGGTTCCGTGCTGTTTGTTTTTAACTCGATTTGCTACATTCGTAATCGCATCATTGATAAAACTATCCATGATCTTCTGCTCTGCTTTTGTCAATCGACTAAAGTCTTCCCAAAATTGATGCTGATCCAATTGGCAGTTTTTTCCATCCATCAATTCTTTTAAGCGATCTGCAGCGGAGGGTTCTTCTTGTCCTCCTTCCCCATCTGCATCATCCTCACCTCCGCTACCACCACTACCTTCTTCGCCATCACCAAAGCAAGCATTTGCATCTTTTAATATTTCAGAAAGAATTTTATAGTAATATCCTACGTCTTTGTTTGGCTCAAAATTCACCTCAGGAAAATCTCTAAACGTAATTGCATCTTCTGTCAATTGATGCATTTGGATGTATTGATTTACTGCTAAATCCGCAGCAATACCAAATAGTTTTTTGTTGCCAAATTCTTCGACCTTAAGCATGTGTTTAAAAACTATATGCAAAATTTGATGCTTGATTGCACCATAACGTAAATCCTTGGTTCGTTTTTCATCTAATCGATCTCGAAGATTCTTTTCCCAATATTCTGTATTGACGAGTAGTTTAACCATTTGGTTTCCAGCAAAAGAAGTGGCAATAGAATCTGTGCGTTCGGAGACATCCTTCAATATTCCTGCAAAAAAATGTCCATAAAATGGTTCATGCAACAAGAGTTGAATACTAGTTTTCGAGACTTCTTCTAAGATGTTTTTAGACATATTTTTTATTGTAGAAATTCTAAGAATTTCCTTTTCAAATTGATCAAATGATTACCCAAAAGTATAAACAAAAATACAACAAATTAATTCCTTAAATGTTAAATTATTTAGGCGACCATTTACCTATAAAACCTTCACCTACTTCATAGGCTAAATATCCTGATTTTTCCTCTGAAACGAGCCAAAAAATCTATAATTATTTATGCTAACAATGCATAAATCCAAACCCTACGTTTTCAAAACAAGTTGCCTCAATAAGAAAAGTCTAAACTACGGATTGCGGGATTTCCAAATGGAAGGCTGGGTCTCTTGGTGGTTTCAACAACTTACTCACTCGACGATCTGCTTCAATAGCATCCACAAATTTTTGATCATTTCGAATAGAACTTGGAGCAATATCTAAGACTTGCAAAACAGCTGGATCTGCACAATGTCGAGATACACGCATAGGACCTAATTCTAAAATTTTTTCTTTCATGGCTGAAACAATTTCGCCACTACTTTTTCCTGCATTTTTTGCTTGTACATAAGCATCAATTACCTGATCGCCTGGATTAGAATATAAGCGTTTTTGATGAGCGACTCCAAAGCGTTCAATATTTGCTTTCATTACTTTGGCTTGTCGTTCTGGTGTTCTAGCTGTACTTGTAATTTTAGCTGAAGACTCACCTGCTTTGTTCAACAATTCTTTTAATACCTTAATCGTATATTCAGAAATAATGGAAGCATCGGCATGTGTGCCAAAATCCAACTCAATTTCTGGAAAAGGATCATTTTCAAAAACAGGAATTACAGGTTCTTCTTCGGTATGATTTTCCTCTTCTTCCTCTTCATGGTGATGATGATCATGGTCGTGATCATGATGATGTTCTTCCTCATGCTCTTCTGGAATTTCCTCTTCCCTTATAGGATCTTCTGGGATGATAGGAATTTCTTCTTCAATGATTGGATCATCTAATGGCTCTTCATCTCCATGCTCATCTGTTGTGGGATTTACCACTACAGGCTCATCTCCTTTTGAGGGATTGGGCTGGTTGGTATCTGATGTTTTTTTTCCACCAAAAAGGCTTCTAAAAAAATTGATGATTGCTGCTAAAATATTTTTCATATCGAATAGTTTATTGGGGAATATGGAAGATATAAAAATGTTTTTAATATTAATTAATTCACGAAATGAATATACAAAATTAATTGATCTCTATGGCATTACTTTTTCTATCCCAAACGTAGGTTTTCATAATGGCAATAAATCCAAAATATAACATAGAGAAAAAGGAAACAATCTTTAACCAAAGTGGGGCATTAGGATAAATCGCCAGTACAACTAAATTAAGGGTAATAAATAAAACCGTATTGATTAATGTCGGATAAAACCATTCATTTTTACGGCTAGGATATGGATATTTAATTGGGACAAAGTGCAGTATGGCAAAAAAGAGGACCATTCCAAAATTGATCCAACCAGAAAAACCCCAAATGAAAAACAGATAGAAAGCAACCATATTCCACATCACAGGAAAACCCACAAAATACATATCATGAGAAACCATGCCTTCTTTCGCATAATAAAGCGCAGAAACTAATAAAATAATCGCTGCTGCCACTATCCGAATCCATTCTTCTTCTGGTAATAAATATTCTCCTGTTGGAAACTGAGCCGCATAAATAAAAAATGCTGGAATAATAGCATAGGTTGCAAAATCAATCACATAATCAATGGTTTGTCCATCAAAGTTAGGCAGGACTTCTTTTACTCTAAACATTCGAGCAAATGTACCGTCAATTCCATCAATTACAAGGGTTATTATAAGCCAAACCATCGTTTCTCTCCAAGCTCCATTCATTATAGCTCGCATGGCCATAAATGCCGCAATTAGGCCTGAAGAAGTAAATAAATGCACAGAAAAAGCAAGCGCTTTTTCTGTAAATGAAAATGAGGGCGAATTACTCATATTGGTCTTTTTTCGTATCGATTTTATTTTGGGATTTAAATTTCCAAGGTGGAAAGATACAATTCAAAAAATAAAAAATCCGTATTATGTGCTAAATTCAGTAAACTCGTTTCTTTTAAAATCGATGTTGTTTAAAAATCAAATCTCATAGTCTTATGCTTAAGCGCTTTTTGCCCACTCTAATTTTATTTGTTTTTCTGTTAATCATTGGTGGTTATTTATATTTGTTTACAGATTATGATGTCTTTTGGGGTGGATTCATAGCCATGATTGTTTTTTATACTTTGGTTTTTTTATTAGGAAATTATGCGGCTGGAATTCGGAAAAGCAATACCGCTACTGAGGTAATGCTTGCTGGTCGTTCGCTTCCTCTCTTTGTGGCTGTTTTTACAATGAGTGCTACTTGGGTAGGTGGAGGATATATCAACGGAACAGCAGAATATACGGCTACCGACGGTTATGGCCTTATGTGGGTTCAAGCGCCTTGGGGATATGCCTTAAGCCTTATTATTGGAGGCTTGTTTTTTGCCAAAATTATGCGTCGTTATGAATTTAAGACGATGCTTGATCCTTTAAGTCAACGTTATGGTAAAAAAATGGCGGCCGTTTTATTTATCCCAGCTTTATCTGGAGAAATATTTTGGACAGCGGCAATACTTACTGCTCTAGGTACTACCTTTGGAACAGTCTTAGGATTAAACATGACGGCATCGATTGTTTTATCCGCAATTATTGCGATTTCTTATACTGCGCTTGGTGGTTTATTAGCCGTTGCGTTAACAGATATTATTCAATTAATTTTACTTTTTACGGGGCTTCTATTAGTCATTCCTTTCGCTTTAGAGCATGTAGGAGGATTAAATAATGCATGGGATTTATATACGGAAAAGAAAGGCGCCTTAGCTTCTCCCTTTCCTAGTCGGGAAGCCCTTGGTTCTTATTATTGGAATTGGTGGGATTATGCTCTTTTATTGATCTTTGGCGGTATTCCTTGGCAAGTATATTTTCAACGGGTACTTTCTTCGAAAGATGAAAATACGGCGAGAAGACTTTCTATTATTGCGGGTATCGTTTGTTTATTAGCGGCGATTCCTGCGGTACTTATTGGTATTATTGGAGATGTGGTTGTTTGGGAAAGTGTGGGTGCAGTGGCTCCAGAAAACCCCGCCTTCACCTTACCTTATGTGGTTCGATATTTAACTAATCCTGTAGTCGCTACGATTGGGCTAGGAGCTATTGCGGCAGCTGTAATGTCTTCCGTAGATTCTTCTATATTATCAGCTTCGTCTATGGCGGGATGGAATGTGTATCGCCCTTTAGTTAACCCTCAGATTCGAACGGAAGCTTTATCAAAAATCATTAAGCGTTGTATTTGGATTATTGGAATTGCAGCAACCATTTTAGCATTGAATGTACAAAGTGTATATGAGCTTTGGTATCTATGTAGTGATTTTGTCTATTGCTTATTGTTCCCACAATTAGTGACTGCACTCTTTGATAAAAAGGCGAATACCTATGGCGCCATAGCTGGGTTTGTAGTCGCATTTATTCTTCGTTTTGGTGGTGGTGATGCTACCTTAGGAATCGATATTTTACTTCCTTATCCAATGATTGAAGACGGAGTGGTTTTATTCCCATTCCGAACTTTTGCAATGGTTTGTGGGCTTATTACTATTCTTGTTGTTTCTCGATTGACTCAGAAACAATGTCCTCCAATGCCTTTACATAAGGCGGATGATGAAATGGAATCTGAAATTAAACTTGACAATAACCAATAATTTATTGAAGTTTAAGTTAAACGTTGATTAAATTGAAGTTACCCTAAAAGCCTACACTTATGAAGTTGGTCATTCCATCTATTCTTTATTGTTGTTTCCTATTAACTATAGGGGCATGCAATCAATCTTCGCCCGCAGTTCATTCTGATCTAGGTATTCCTAAGGTAGATAGTAATCAAGTCGTTCAACCTATTTCACAAAAAGTGAATCTTGCATTCAATAAAAAAAAGGTACAGGATTGGTTTGTCTACACAGAGAGTGGACTTAATATGCGTGCAGAAGCCACGCTCGATGCTAAAAAACTTGCGACTATTCCTTATGGTACAAAATTAAAAATTCTAGCATTTCCTGAAGAAGAAAAAATAGAAATTGAAGGGTTTGTTGGCGGCATGGCCAAAGTGGAAGTCCATGGTAAAGAAGGTTATATGTATGCGCCTTTCCTTTCTCGTTTTCCTCCTCCAAAAGATACTACGGACATTGCTCTTTACATCCAACATATCGAATCAACCTCTAATCAAAAGCCCCGTATTTATAAAGACCGAATGGATGAAGATGGTTATGTACAAGATTCAGAAGGCATCATCTTACCTACAGATGATTTTCAAGAAGCCTTTTTAATCGCTAAATTAATTTATGCCATTCCAAGTCCACTTCATTTGCCTATTCAGCGAACAGAAGAAAAAGTAATCGTAAAAAATCCAAATAAATCTGAGATGGATTGGACAGATGAACTTTCAGTAATTTTTAAAGATCAACAAATTGATCGCATTGCTTATTATACACGTAGCGAAGGGTATGGGCGTACCATTTCTATCACAAAAGAAAAGGATGGTATTCTTGTTTCAGAAACACATATCGCAGACTAAAATCTATCCTTTCTGATTACCTGCGAAAGGGATAGCAGCGAAATGCACGGAGCGCAGCGAGTACATTATAGCGAAAAGCCCGACCTCGACAAAGGAGAGGATTCGCCCTAATAAAAAGTCATTCGATTGACTTAATCATTCTATTGTATCAATAACTTTTTAGTCGTAATTCCTCTTTCAGCATGTAAAGTAATCCAATATATTCCTTTACTCAATTTTTCTAATGGAATAAATTCTGTGCCTTGTGGAATGGCTTGTTCCATGATTTTTTGTCCGAGACTATTGCTTACCACCATTCTAAAATCTTCCGTCGGATCTGCTTGTATATGAATGAGCGTTTTCCCATTGGAAGGATTCGGAAAAATTTCAAAATAGGTTAATGAACTTACTTCTTCTTGACTTACTAAAATTACATTTATAGGCATAGAAAAGGTATGTGAGCCGCAAGCATTGGTTACGGTGAGGCTTACGTTATACGTCCCACTACTGGTATAGGTATGTGTAGGATTGGGAAGTGTACTCAAAGCCGTTTCATCATCAAAATCCCAGCTGTAGGAATCGGCAAAAAGAGAAAGATCTGTAAAATCAATCGTTCCATCCATATCCGTATACGTAAAATTACTTATTGGCAAAGGCGCAACAGTTAAGGTTACTGCATTCGTCATTTGTGTTCCAAAACAAGCATTTCCAGATATTACACATTGAATTTGATTTCCATTAAAAGAATAAGATGGATTATTTAACAAAAGTTGATTTTGATCCGTGCCTGAAAAAGTCATGTCATCCGCTAGATTTTGAAAACCATTTCCATCATCCATTTGCCATTGATAATTGAGATTTGAACCAGAAGCCTGCGTTTCAAATAGCCACATTTCATTTTCGCATAAAGCACCATCTACAGGTTCCAACGTAATATTATTGCTTGGAATAACTTCACTACTCTCTGCGACTTCCTGTCCTGTAAATATGACTCCATCTTCTCCTTGAGTTGCCCCATTGGGTGTGTTATTACACTCCGCCAAACTTTCGGTCGCAATGCCTGGATCACCTCCTACTACATTCGCCATAAAACCAAATGGCCACACCGTACTAGAAATAAATCCACCACTTCCTCCTCCTCCTGGTCCCACACAACGATCGTCATTTATATGATTATCCGTATCTCCTCCTCGACCACCTTGGGCCGCTGTACTCAAAATATCGGTAAAGGAATCTACTTCTAACAAAATACTACCACCTGCACCACCGCCACCTGCTCCATCTCCATCGGTTAAGGATACCGCCTGACCATTCGATTGAATGATATGATTATTTGTAGTCATAATTTTTGAACGAATCAAAATGATTCCTCCGCCATTTCCTCCACTAGAACCAATCAAATTATTGGTATGTCCTGCTCCACCGCCACCACCTAAAACTAGACGGATATCACCTGTATTTAATGTCTTTCCTCCTTCTCCAGGAAACATACCAGAACAGCCAAATAAATTGGGATTATTATTTATTCCTCCAAATCCTCCTGCGCCCATATTGGAACCACCGCCACCGCCAGAGTTATGGTCGTTTCCTCCTCCACCCCCATTTGCCTGTGGGCCTCTTCCTAGTTCTTTACCTAAAATAAATGCGACAATCCCCTCTCCTTTTGCAGCACCACGCCAATTGTTTAAATCATAGAAATAATTATCTTCATTGAATAACCACGAGCAATTATTGGGTAAAACGGGAACAGATATTCCTCCCATAAAACCTTGTCCACTTACATCTATTGGAGCATTTAACGTCATTGTATTAGAAACATCCAAAGCCAAAACGCCCCCAATGGAGCCATTCCATGCGATGGATTTTAAAGTGTCTGTTACCACTACATCATCATATTGTGGTATTCGTACTAATTGTACTTTTCCATTAACATCATAGGTGTTTAATAATAAATGTTGCAGAGATAAGGTGTTGCCATTGATGTTTTGAATGGTGGCGCGTTCGTAATTTCCAGCACCATTCCAATTGGTAATTGTGCCAAAGTCGGCATCATTTGTTTCTATGATTTCAGCGCCTTTCATTTGGATGATAAGGATTTTATCTCCAATGATTAATGAAGAGGCGTCTTGTACGGTAATTTCTGCGATACAAGAATCCATTTGTAGGATAGGTGTATAATCGTTTATTACGCCTGAGATGGAAGTTTGGGCATGATTTATTGTTGTGGAAAGAAGAAGGATAGGTAGTAGTAGTATTCGGAATAACATAAGAATGGAATTTGGATTGGTGTAAATATTGTATTTATGCAAAATTGCATTTTTTTTTGGGAAAAATAGAAGCAATTTTGGGTTCATTATCTAATGGTCAGAGGGGGGAGGAGGAGGGTTGGGTTTGTTTTTTTTGTGTTTTGTTTGTTCTTTTCCTTGATGAAAAGAACCAAAAATCAAGACTTATTTTCTTTTTTAACGCATTTTGAAGGTTGAAAAACCTAAACAAAATAAACTCGCCTGCGGCTCAAACAGTATTTTGTTTTTGACGGTTTTTCAACCTTCAAAATACTAAAAGAAAATAGGTCGAAGTGGGTTTTCTGTTTTGGGTTTTGTCGAGGTTTTACTGTAATCTGATTTCTGGGGGGGATTAGTGCGATGGCTTGGCCATCGGGAAGGGAGGGAGGAAGAAGGGAAAGGATTCAAGTGGTGTTTAGTGCGATGGCTTGGCCATCGGGAAGGGAGGGAGGAAGAAGGGAAAGGATTCA
>JAHDCJ010000146.1 GCA_020629935.1 Saprospiraceae bacterium
CTATAGAATAATTTTGGAAGCCCCTATAACATTTTGATTTGCTAGTTTGTGTTATGGAAATACTTATAATTTCTGTTAATACAAGTAGTGTTACGAATGGTTTGCAATTTGCAAACCGTTCGTAATTTCAAATGGAAAATAAATTATATCCCAAATTGATGGTTATTACTGTTACAGAACAAGACTTGACACTATTATTATTAAAAAAATCACCCTTGAGGCTAGATTTGCATTAAATTTTACTGTTTATCACAGAATATTTACCATTCATCACAAGATACTTACCATTCACCACAAAATTTATTTCAATAAATAAATTCGAATTATCTTCCTTTAATTAAAAGGATGCATATTTAGGATCCCCAAAAAGCGTTAATTTGATAATGATAAGATCATTGTCTTTTTTTGATACTTTGTAACCCTAAATATTAACTCAACTAAAAAAGCCTCAAGTATAAACTACTTGAGGTTTTTTTATAAATAAAAATTTTGATTTTTACTGTAGGGAAATTTCTCGTTCGGCAATCATTTTTCTAATATTGATCAATGCATAACGCATTCGACCTAAGGCGGTGTTTATACTCACTCTAGTGAGATCGGCAATTTCTTTAAAACTCAAATCGGCATAGTGACGTAAAATCACTACTTCTCTTTGTTCTGGTGGCAATAAATCGACCAATTGGCGGATTTTTGCATGAGTCTGGCTGCGAATCATTAATGTTTCCACATTAGCATTTGGGCTTCTCATTACCGAAAATATATCGAAATCATCCGTCGGGGAAACCGTGGGATTTCGTTTATTTTTCCGAAAATGATCAACGCACAAATTGTAGGCAATTCGAAGGGCCCATTGCACAAATTTACCTTCATCATTATACTTTCCTTTACGGATGGTATGAACAATTTTGATAAACGTGTCTTGGAAAATATCATTCGCCTTATCTTCGTCTTTTACAAAGAGGTAAATTGAACTATAAATTTTACCTTTGTGGCGAGTTAATAAAATTTCAAATGCTTTTTCATCTCCTTGGAGATAGGAACGAATGAGTTCGCGATCACTTAGCTGCTTAACTTGTTGCATAATTGTACGGATTTACTTGTAACTTTGGGAAAATCAGTGTAGAAAGTTATGCGCTATAGAAATGATTTTAGAATTATTAAATAAATGATTTGATAGAATGTTATCTTTCAAATACTGTACCAGAAAAATTTTTCTTTCAAAAAAAAGACAATAAAACGTTAATTATTCTGTCTTAGTATAATAAATATGAGCACAAAAAAACGAGTAACCAAGCGGTCTAGCAAAAAGATTCCTGAAAATGTAATTCAAATTAAAGGAGCAAAAGCTAATAATTTAAATAATATCGACGTCCTTATTCCTAAAAATAAAATGGTTGTCGTTACTGGAGTTTCTGGTTCTGGAAAATCTTCCTTAACCATTGATACCCTTTTTGCAGAAGGCCAACGTCGTTACGTCGAAAGTTTATCTTCTTATGCACGTCAATTTTTAATGCGGATGAAGAAACCTGAAGTAGACTATATTAAAGGACTTTGCCCTGCTATCGCTATCGAACAAAAAGTAAGTACTCGAAATGCTCGTTCTACGGTCGGTTCATTAACCGAAATTTATGATTATTTACGATTACTTTATGCTCGAGTAGGAAAAACCTATTCGCCTGTTTCTGGTCAATTAGTCAAAAAACACGAGGTGTTTGATGTAGTAGACTTCATCTACGGTTTAAAAGACTCTACTAAAATCCAAATCGTTGCACCACTTCAAATAAAATCTGGAAGAACTCGTTTATCGACTCTTAACCTTTTATTACAAAAAGGATATACTCGTATTTTATTAAACGATGAAAATCAACGAATTGAAGACTTAATAGCAGAACTCGAAAAGTCTAAAAAGAAACAGAAAAAAGAAGAAGATAATTCTCCATTTTTTTTATTAATCGATCGTTTAGTGATTGATAAAGAAGATGATGAAATGAAAAAAAGAGCAGCAGACTCTATCCAAACTGCCTTTTATGAAAGCGAAGGGGAGTGTATTATTTATGTAGGTGAAACCGAAAAACATCTGTTTAATAATCGCTTTGAATTAGATGGAATTCTATTTGATGAGCCTACGCCGCATCTTTTCAATTATAATAATCCTTTTGGTGCTTGCAAAAAATGTGAAGGTTATGGAAAAACAATTGGTATAGATCCAGAAAAAGTAATTCCTAATAAAAAACTTTCTATCTATGAAGGAGCTTTAGCTTGCTGGCGTGGAGAAAAAGGGGGCAAATGGCTCGATCTTTTAGTCAAAAATGCGCACCATTTTGATTTCCCTGTACACAAACCTTATCAAGATTTATCTAAAGAACAAAAAGCCTTAGTCTGGGAAGGTAATGAATTTTTTAGCGGTATTACTCAATATTTTAATGATTTAGAAGAACAACTCTATAAAATTCAAAACCGGGTCATGTTGGCTCGATACCGTGGTAAAACCGATTGTTTCGAATGTGATGGCAAACGACTGCGAAAACAAGCGACTTATGTCACTGTAGGCAATAAAAGTATCACCGAATTGGTGGATATTCCTATTGAAAAATTAAAAGCTTTTTTTGATACCTTAGATTTTTCAGACCAAGATCAATCTATTGCCAATCGCCTAATCTTAGAAATTAATAATCGCTTAGGCGTGATGATGGATGTGGGATTAAACTATTTAACTTTAAGTCGACTTTCTTCTACCTTAAGTGGTGGAGAAACCCAACGCATAAATCTTACCCGAACACTAGGAAGCAATTTAACTAGTTCATTGTATATCCTAGATGAGCCTAGTATTGGATTACATCCTCGAGATACCGAACGATTGATAAGTGTTTTACATAACCTAAGAGATTTAGGAAA
This sequence comes from Saprospiraceae bacterium, assembly GCA_020629935.1. GTDB lineage: Bacteria > Bacteroidota > Bacteroidia > Chitinophagales > Saprospiraceae > JAHDCJ01. Next base: position 2,896 of record JAHDCJ010000146.1, read on the forward strand.
TACCGTGGTCATTGTAGAACATGAAGAAGATGTGATTCGAAGTAGTGATTATATTGTAGATATTGGCCCTGAAGCAGGTATTCATGGAGGAAACTTGGTTTTTGCTGGACCAGGAAAAGACATTTTCAAAAAGGGAAATAAAAGTTTAACTACAGCTTATCTTACCAACGAAATGCAAATTCCTGTGCCTGAAATACGGCGTAAAAGTAGTAATCGCCTACTCCTTAATGGCGCTCAAGCACATAACCTCAAAGACATTAATGTACAAATTCCTTTAAACACGCTTACAGTAGTTACTGGCGTTTCAGGCTCTGGAAAAACCACCCTCATCAAACATATTTTACATCCCGCGATTGCTCGAAAGATTGGCGAACCCATTTCGGCAAAAGCAGGTGCCTTTGATAGCCTTGAAGGAGATTACAAATTAATCACTCAAGTGGAAATGGTCAACCAAAATCCAATTGGAAAATCATCTCGATCCAACCCGGTGACTTATGTCAAAGCTTACGATGCAATCCGTGCCTTATTTGCCAATCAACAATTAGCTAGAATACGTGGGTTTAAACCAAAGCACTTTTCATTTAATGTAGAAGGTGGACGATGTGAAGCTTGTAAAGGTGAAGGAGAAACCTTAGTAGAAATGCAATTCTTAGCTGATGTTCGACTTTTATGTGATGAATGCAATGGTCATCGGTTTAGAGACGAAGTGCTCGATATAAAATACAAGGATAAAAGTATTTTTGATGTCCTAAATTTAAGCATTCTTGAAGCACTTGATTTCTTTTCGGAAGAAAAAGAAATTATCTCCAAAATCAAACCTCTAAATGATGTGGGCTTGGGTTATGTAAAACTCGGACAATCTTCAAATACCTTAAGTGGTGGCGAAGCTCAACGCGTAAAATTGGCCTCCTTTTTAGGTCGAGAAAAACCTGGAGAACATGTACTTTTTATTTTTGATGAACCCACTACAGGGCTGCATTTTCATGATATACAAAAATTATTGAATGCGCTTAACGCACTAATCGAAAGAGGGCATTCTATTATTGTCATTGAACATAATCTCGAAATTATTAAAAATGCAGATTGGATTATTGATTTAGGACCCGAAGGGGGAGAGGATGGAGGCTATTTAGTCTTTGAAGGAACACCCGAAGCATTATTAAAAGTGAAAAAATCATACACTGGAAAGTTTTTAGCAGAAAAATTAAATACATAGACTTTATACGGTTTTTTTATTTTTATTCGAATAAAAAAAACATGGATAAAACTGAGCACAAAATATTATTTCAATTTTATAGAATAAATAAAATCGAAAGACAATACATTGCTTGTTTATTCAGTCACATATTTATATTTTTGGCATGAAAATAGCCGACTCAAAACCATAAATCTCTAATTAATCTAAAAACCATTTGTCATGAGAAAAATTACATTACTTACTTTTATCTTTGCCTTAAGTGCCTCTTTTGCTTTTGGGCAACTAATTAAAGAAGGAAAAAACTCAATGAGTAAAGGAACCTACAATTCTTTAAGCATGGAGTTACGAAAAACAGTACAGAAAGACGTTTTAAAAGAATGGGAAAAATTCGTTAAACAATACAAAGGAAAAGTAGAAAAAGAAAAAAAATCTACTGAAATTCTAGCTAACAACTCTGTTATTAAAGCAATGGGAGATAATGATTTGGACATCTACGCAGACGTAAAGCAAGTAGGTGAAAATACAGAACTTACTGTTTGGTTTGATTTAGGTGGAGCCTTTTTAAGTTCTAATGAACATCCACAAAAATACGCAGTGGCCGAAAACTTAATCATGGACTTCGCTTTAACTGTTTCTAAAGGTATCCTTGAAGATCAGTTAAAAGAAGAAGAAAAAGTCTTAAAAGCTTTTGAAAACGAGCAAAAGAAATTAGTAAAAGATAAAGAACGATATGAAAAAGACATCGAAGATTGTAAAGCAACTATCACCGAAAGAGAAAATGATATCGTGAAAAACAAATCGGAACAAAAATCAAAGAAAGAAGAAATTGAAGCACAAATGGAACGTGTAAAAGCAGTAAAAGCTAAAATCGACAAGCTTAACTAATTTTTTCTAGACAAAAAATAGAACCTCGAAGCCTTATGGTTTCGAGGTTTTTTTATTTTTTACCCCTTCAAAAACATATCCCTTTTTATTAATTATCTTTTGTTAATCATATATTTCCATCTTCTTTAGTAAATTTAATATGATTTCTGCTTTTCCTTTAAGTGAATAACTTTGACGTTCAGCAGTTTATTTGTTTAATACTTGTTTAAACCCATAATAAAATGAATACATTTTCTACTTTTTTAAAGGTGGTTTGCTTTACGCTATTTCTATTTTTGTATTTCCCAAGTCAAGCTCAAGATGGGACTTATGATCGAGTCTATACCATCATTCAAGACAAATGTGCGACTTGTCATAGTGGCGCAAATCCTGCTGGAAATTTAAATTTTGATCAATCAAAACTTGATCTTTATAATACCTTAATTGATGGTATTCCAGACAATACCGTTGCACAATCTAAAAACAATAAACTCGTAGATCCTGGTTATCCTGAACGAAGTTTTTTGCTTCGAAAATTAGCGCGTTCTGATTTTGATACTTATTACCAATTAGAAAATTCGGAAGGTGCAATCATGCCACCATATGGTAGTCCGCCAGTTGCGGACAAAGACATCGAATTGGTTCGACAATGGATTATGTTTGGTGCTCCAGAATTGGACACGGTGGTTGATCCTCAGATTTTGACCGATTTTTATGAAAATAATTTGGGTTTACCTTTTCCTGATCGACCAGCAGCTCCAGCAGCAGGAGAGGGATTTCAAATTCGTTTAGGGCCTTTCTTTTTAAATCCATTAGAAGAACGAGAATTTTTCAAAAAACATGCATTAAATCTTCCACAAAATTTAGATGTTAAAAAATTGGAAGCACATCTTAATGCAGAATCTCATCACTTAATATTATATGATTTAACCACTTCTGCCACAAATAATTATTCGGAAGGTTTACGAGATATTGATGAAGGTGAATTTTCTATGGTCAACAATTCTTTAGTTGCTGCTTGGCAGTTTGATGGGTCTTATGAATTACCTGCGACTACTTCCTACAAATGGTTAACTTCTACTAATCTTGACCTTAATTATCATTTGTTTAATTATAATGCTACAGGCATTTTGCCTTGTGATGTATATATCAACATTTACACAGAACCTTATAATACCAGCCCAATAAAAATGTGGTCTATGCTTTTCCCAATCGATGCGAGTAGCGCCTTAATTACTGGGAATTTTGGACAAAGCCTCATCATCCCTAACAATGGAGAAGAAACGACTTTTACAGAAAGTCTTATTATTCCTAATCTTCCTTTTTTACCTTTCCCAACTGGCGATTGGCATATTTGGATGTTATCTACACACACGCATTCAAGAGGTGTGGATTATGATATTTACAAACGTAATCCTGATGGAACAAAAGGTATGCAACTTTATGAAGGATTCTTTAATAGTGCCTATACTGCCAATCAAGGATTTTATGATTGGAGCCATCCAACCATTCGGTTTTTTGATGACCCCGTGCTTGTTAATATGGAAGATGGATTAATTCACGAAGCCACTTATATCAACAATACTCCAGATACATTAAGGTGGGGAAACACCACTTTAGATGAAATGATGCTGATTTTTATACAGTTTACAGATACGCCTTTTTCTTCCACTGGCGTATTAAATCCTGAAGAGCTTAAAGTCCCTTTTATTGCCTATCCAAATCCTGCAGATGAAAATCTTTCTGTCCGTTATCAACTCGATCAAGGAGGGCAAGTCCAGTTAGTTTTATATAATTTGATGGGACAAAAAATGAAAACCATAGTAGACGAGCGTCAAGGGGTTGGTAATTATTTCTATCCTTTAAATCTTGTTAAACAAGGCTTATCTTCAGGTACCTATTTCTTACGACTCACGCTTGATGGCAAACAAACAACTAGGAAAATTGTACTTCCTTAAGAAGTCTCTTAAATAATTTAATTTTAAATCCGATGCTTATTCATTAAGTATCGGATTTTCTTTTTTTGATGGGGCCGTTCTCCATTTTTTTAAAAAAGCAACCACCTTGCTTCGGTATTCATCTCGACCTCCATAACAAATGTTTTTATGCCCTGCACCTTCCACTAAATAGAACTCTTTCTCTTTTGATTTAAAGGCTTCAAAAAGAGCACGACCATATTCGGGTTTTATATTTCGATCTGCGCCTCCATGCGCCACAAAAACGGGTTGTTCTATGTTTCGTACCGATTCAATAGGCTTTACTTTTTGTGGACTATATTTTCCAGCTCTTGCTGAACGATTAATGATATGATTCGACAATCCTTTCCATCCAATTCCCGTAATTCTTTTTTGATAGTCAAAAACAATTTGATATAAATCAGTAAACGTACTTTCGATTACTCCAAATGCAATACGTTTATCGATTTCCATTGCTTGAATAGCCACTGCCCCTCCCATAGAGTAGCCCCAAATACCAATCCGTCGTTCAGGGTTTTCATTCAAGACCATATCAATCAATGAAGACACATCTTTCTTTTCATGAAAGCCATATGTACAGTAAGTTCCTTCGCTTTCTCCATGTGCCCTTGCATCATAAACAATCACTTCAAGTCCTAAAGCAGTCAACCAACCCGACCGATAAGCAAACTGATCTTTGTTCGCACCAATGCCATGATGGGTTATTAACGTGGCATAAGTCGTATCTAAAGCCGAAGGAAAACGATAGGCTTTTAGCAAGAATTGATCATGCGTTTTAAAGTCCATTTTTTCAGCATTTGAAAAATGATTCCCCGAAGGTCTTCTAGGTGGTTTCATAATGGCTTTCGGCGCATAACACTCCAATCCTACGCCCATAATTATAAATGTAATGAGCATAAACCACAACATCCCTTTTCCTATTTTTTTAACCATTTTTTTTATTTGTTTTAGCCATCCAATCCATAAGCACACGAGGTAATTTCCCTGGCTGCTTTGCCCAATTAAAATGATTCACTTTTTTAAGTTCTAATTCTTCGTTCCCAAGGTGCAAATGGGTGATTGGACTTTCTTTATCGAATTTCTGATATAAATTTTTCACAGCTTTTTCTGGAGCAAAATCATCCCCTTTAATTGATATGGCCAAAATTGGTAATTTGGAGACACTCAATCCTTTTTCAAAATCAAAATCAGTACCTGATAAAATGTATTTACCATTGACTGCATTTTTCCCCCAATCTTGCATTTGTGTTTTTGCTTCTGTACCTCCAAATCCTACTTTTTTACCTGGAAAATAACCGAATAATTTAGAGATCAATCGAAAAAATTGACTTGCAAATAATATTTTTATTCTTCCCAATCCATTCCAACCTTTATAATAAACCGAACAAGAAGCAACCAATATTAAACCTTTAATATTCGGTTGATGTTTACTATAAAACAAACTCGCCAATTGTCCACCTAAACTATGCCCCATGATATATAATGGCTCATCAGGTAATCGAGTTTGTACGGTGCGAACAATTCCTTCATATTCATTTTCAATGATATCATAATAGCCGTAATCCACTTTTTTACTCGCTCGTACAGGAGAAAGGCCCAAGCCTCGAAGATCTGCAGTAACGACATGAATGCCTAAAAGGCTCAATTGTTCAGCAAAATTAGTGTAGTATGAAGCCGCAACGCCCATAGCAGGAAACAGAAGTACCGTAGCTTGAGTATATTCTTTTTTACTTTCGAAAAAAGAAACCCCAATCTCGTTGTCATCTTTTAATCGGACTTTCCAAACCGTATTTGTCATTCGTTATTCATTTGGTGAACAAGATAGTGAAGTTGCACGAATTTATAATAAACTACCTTTTAACGAGTTTTTAGCCTCCTTTGTCGAAAGGAATATTAAAATTGCCTAATTATTTATATAATGCCTATCCAATTAAGTGTCATTTGATTCTTATTGGATATTCTCTCACAATTCAATTTAAATGTTATGTCCTGGTGGGCCGAACTTACTGATTTACAAAAAATCTATTGGGCGATTGCTATAGTCTTTAGCGTCCTACTTGTCATACAATTTGTATTGAGCATGACAGGAATAGATGCCGACACTGATGCAGATTTTAATACCGATGTACCTAGCGACGGTCTCGATGCCTCCTTCACTATCTTTTCATTTCGTGGATTAATGGCCTTTCTTGCCTTTTTTGGGTGGACAGGTGTTGTTGTCCTAGGCGCAGGAGGATCTCCTTTTTTAGCGATGACATTAGGCTTCGTCAATGGTTTAATCTCCATGCTTTTAGTCGCATATATCATCTATTTTTTCTTACAAATGCAACATAGTGGAACCATGCATTTAGACAATGCTATTGGGCAACAAGGAGAGGTCTATTTATTGATTCCTCCTACCCAAAGTGGCAAAGGAAAGATATCCATTAAAATACAAGGGACACTTAGAGAATTAGATGCAGTAACTGCGGGAAAAGCAATTCCTACAGGCACAAAAATAGAAGTGGTCGAACTATTAGACGATGGCATTTTATTGGTGAAACCAGTAAGTGTATTGTCTGTTTCATAAAAAATTATTGTTCTTTTTAATAATAAACACTTGGGTGAAAATCACTCAAAAATAGGATAGGAGAACCTATTCAAAACGAGAAACAATCTGGTATGATTGAACCTTCGTTGGAAACCATTTGTAAACTTTTAAATAACGAGATATGGAAAACATGTTGTTTGTAGGCATTGGACTTGTTGTCTTTCTTGTTATACTTGTAACTTGGCTAGCTTCTCGATACAAATTTTGTCCGTCAGATAGAATACTTGT
>JAHDCJ010000147.1 GCA_020629935.1 Saprospiraceae bacterium
CATCACCTCCTCCAACGTCATCACCTCATCCAATACAATCCGCCCTCTATCATTACGTTTTACCGTAGCACAATCGACTCTAGGATCATGTTCAAAAAATAAAATATAATTTTCTTCAACTGCTTTTTCTAAAAGCGCTTCTTTTTCCGACATGGTATCTAACGGACGAAGATCATAAGCCATCACATAAGGTAGACCGATATGATGAGAAGAAGGAATTAAATCTGCACAAAAAACCAATGATTTCTCACCTAGATTAATAATAGGAAGCATCATTGATTCTGTATGTCCAAAAACATGTAAAAGTTGAATATTTGGTAACCACTGATAATATTGGTCATCAGGTAAAAAATGAAGTACTCCAGCTTCTTCTAATGGTTGAAAATTCTCTTTCAGAAAAGAAGCACGTTCTCTTGGATTTGGTTTCATTGCCCAATCATAATGTTTCCGATTAGACCAGTATTTTGCATTAGGAAAAGTGGGGACGAGTGCTCCTTTTGAATTTATACGAGTAGCTCCACCACTATGATCAAAATGAAGATGTGTTAAAAATACATCTGTAATATCTGAAGTTTGTAGTCCTGCATCATAAAGTGAGCGGATCAAATTATGTGGTCCTTGCGGTTCAAAATGTTGGATCATTTTTTCGCTCAATTTATCACCTAAACCCGTATCGATTAAAATATTTCGATCTTCTGTTTGGATGAGTAAACAACGTGTGGCCCAAGTACACATATTATTATCCGCAGGAGGATTCATTCTGGCCCACATTTGTTTAGGGACAACACCAAACATGGCGCCTCCATCTAGTTTAAAATGTCCAGCTTGAATTACAGTCAATTTCATAGCGTGTGCTTTTAATGAGGATTACTAAAAAGGATTAAATCCAATGGGAGTTCCAGTTACCTTTAACTCGTCTTTTAATGCGGCCATTCGAATAGCAGTTACTGCCGCTTCCACGCCTTTATTCCCATATTTCCCTCCAGCGCGATCCAGTGCTTGTTGCATATCATTTGGCGTTAATACTCCAAAGATAAAGGGTTTCGAAGTAAAGGCACTCATATTGACTAAACCTTGAGCTACGGAGTGATTGATATATTCATTATGCGAAGTTTCTCCTTTGATTACACAACCAATACAAATGACTGCGGTAGGATTTTTACTTTGCGCTAAAATTCGGGCACCAGTAGGTAATTCGAAAGTACCAGGAACTTGTAGGGTATGGATATCTTCTGGTTTTGCACCATGTTTTATTAAGGTATCATAACAGCCTTCATACAACGCATGCGTAATTTCTGTATTCCAATCAGAAACGACAATCCCAAAAGAATACTTTGATGCATCGGGCATGTTTTGGTCATTATATGCGGACAAGTTTTTTAATGAAGAAGCCATAAGTAGGAAATTTAAATTTTAAAAATAAAAAAGGCAAGATTGATAACAATCTTACCTTTTAAAAGTTTAATGAGCATATTGAAATTATTTTCCAGATACTCGAGCAATATATTTCTCAATTTCTACTCCAGTTGGTGAAGTAGGATAATTGGTTTTGATTTTTTCGTAATAAGACAATGCTTCTGCATTATTTCCATTCTTTTCTAATAACATTCCTGTTTTTAGTAAGTAATAAGGAGCCACTGCCATGTTAGAAGACCCACTAGCTGCTTTTTTATAATAAGAAAGCGCTTGGTCTAAATCATTCAATTCTGAGTACGCATCGCCTAAAGCACCATTTTTCATTGCAGGAGTAATCGTACCATCTGCGGAGAAATCACTTAAATAGTCAATTGCTACTTCAAAATTACCAAGGTGTAAATAACAAATACCCGCATAATAATGTGCGATATTTGCAGTAGGAGTTCCACCATATTGATCTATGATGTCAAGGAATCCAGGGAATTGATCTCCAGGATTAGAAAGTGCTAAGGTAAAAGAGTCTCTAGCGAATTGATATTCTGCTTTATAAATCTGTTTTACCGCTTCTTTAGCTTTAGGAGCTTTTACGAAGGTACTATATCCAAACCAACCAATTAAAAGGATTGCAAGTAAGCCGATTCCAGCGATGATAGGCACTTGAAATTTCTCAAAAGTACTACCAGCTTGAGCCCTTGCTTCGTTTAAATCAATTAAGATATCTTCTTCTTTTTTGTTTTGTTTTCTTTTTGCCATTTGTTCGAAAAATTTTGGCGAAGATACACCTTTTTTAATTCTATTTCAACTCAATTATCGATTGTTTGCTAGTTTTTGTTCGAAATTTAAACAATTTAATAAAAAAAGCATATTAACTGTTCGGTCAATATGCTTTTTTCTATTTTAAATTAGGGCTTTTTTCCCTTTGTTTTTTATTCTAAAAAAGGATAATCTTCTTGTAAATAGATGTCGGTAAACATTTCAGAAGCATCTAAGTAAGGAGAGTCTTCAGCAAACTGTACGGCCTCATCAATTTCTAGATCAATACGATCCTTAATTTTTTGAATTTGACTTTCTGTAGCCATTTTATCGGCAAGCATAGTTTGTTGAATGATTGTTAAAGGATCTTTGTCTTTATAATCTTGTAACTCTTCTTTAGTTCTATACTTTGCAGGATCAGACATAGAGTGTCCTTTATATCGATAAGTTCGAATTTCTAAGAACGTAGGGCCTTCTCCTTTTCGTGCTCGGTCAACAGCCTTTTTTACGGCTTGGTGTACACTTTCACAGCGCATACCATCTACTTGTTCACAAGGCATTTCATAACCTAAGCCTAATTTATAAATATCTTCTACATTAGAGGTTCGTTTAACCGAAGTACCCATTGCATAGAAATTATTTTCACAAATAAATACGACAGGAAGTTTCCATGTCATAGCCATATTAAAGGCTTCATGTAAAGCACCTTGTCGAGCTGCACCATCACCAAACATTGTAATACAAACACGGTCAGTTTCGTTATATTTTTCCGCAAAAGCAATACCAGCTCCCATTGGAATTTGTGCGCCTACAATACCATGTCCACCCATGAAGCTTTTTTCTTTAGAGAAAAAGTGCATAGATCCTCCTTTACCTTTGGTACAGCCTGTAGATTTACCATAAAGTTCAGCCATACATTCTTTGGAGGTTAATCCTTTGGCTAAGGCATTTCCATGTTCACGGTATGCAGTAATGATTGGATCATCTTGACGGGTAGCAGAAGTAATTCCAGCAGCTACCGCTTCTTGTCCAATATAAAGGTGACAAAATCCTCGAATTTTTTGTTTTTTATACAACATACCTGCACGTTGTTCAAACATTCGGATGCGGTACATAGTTTCAAACCAATCGAGGTAGGTTTTTTTAGTAAACTTTGATTTTGATTTTACCGTACGAGCCATATTCGGTTTATTTTAAAGTTTAGCGAATTTTCGCATGAAATATTGGCATTGAATTTTAAAGATAGGTTTTAAAGTTTATTGTTGCAAACCCTTTTTTAAATAAAAAAATCAAAAAAAATGATGCAATTTATTATTGTTGAAATTCTTCACGTACTTTGCAGTGTTGTCTTATCTTGGATGATTGAATTTATTAGATGCAATTAAATAAATTAATTCTTACTGATTTTAAAAATTACGAAATGGAAACTTTTTCTTTTGCGGAAAAGTTTAACTGTTTTGTGGGAAAAAATGGAGCGGGAAAAACGAATGTGTTGGATGCTATTTATTACCTCTGCATGTGTAAGAGTTATATTTCAGGAATAGATAAAAATGTAGTTCGTCAAGGACAACCTGGTTTTCGTTTAGAAGCTTCTTTTGATGTAGATGAAAAAGAAATGCAAGTCGTAGCGAAAGTACGTGTTCGAAAAAAGAAAGTGTTTGAATGTAATCGAGAAGCGTATAAACGATTGGCTTTACATATTGGTCGTTTTCCTGTGGTCATGATTGCTCCAGATGATACTAGCTTGGCAAGGGAAGGAAGTGAGGAACGAAGACGTTTTATCAATAATACACTTTCTCAATTAGATCCCATTTACCTAAACCAGTTGATCATTTATAATCGTGCCTTAAATCAACGGAATGCGGCTTTGAAACAATTTGCGGAAGACGGTTCATTTAATCTTTCGTTGATGGAAGCGTTAAACCGTCAATTATTAGAGCCAGCCGCTTATATTTATCAAAAGCGAAAAGAGTGGATGGGGCAATTAGAAGTTTTATTGAAAGAAAATTATGCTTTTATTTCAAATAAACAAGAGGCCGTTTCCTGCCGTTACGAATCTAAATTGAGTCAAGCCAATTTTGAAGATTTGCTTTTGCAAAACTTAGATAAAGATCGTTATTTACAACGCACCACTGCTGGAATCCATAAAGATGATTTGGTTTTTTATATTGGAGATAAACCTTTGAAGCGTTTTGCTTCTCAAGGGCAATTAAAGACTTTTGTGCTTGCACTAAAATTAGCACAGTATCATTTATTACAAAAAAATAAAGATCAATTCCCCTTATTATTATTGGATGATATTTTTGATAAATTAGATGCTTCTCGTGTGGCGCAATTATTAGATCTGCTATCTGAAGAGCGTTTTGGACAAGTCTTTTTAACGGATACACATGAAGAGCGAATGAAAGCAATGGCGGAAAAAATTCAACATCATTTTTCGATATTTAAAATTGAAAATGGGCAGTTGAAAAATGAAATGTGAATAACCTCGTGTAAAAACTGTGGAGAAGAAGAAAAAGCACTACTTGAAAGTATGGAGGAAAAGCCCTACATTTGAATATTGAAAAAATGAAGGAGAATTCCTTCTTGAAAAAAGGCCCTATGAGACGTACGAATGAAGAAAGTTTGAAAGATGTATTGCAACATTGGTATAAAAATACCAAGTTAAAACCAAAGATGAATCTTTCTAAGATTAATGAAATTTGGGCAAGTCAAATGGGTCCAACCATTGCTGGATTAACCCGCAAATTATTTGTGAAACAGAAAACCCTTTTTATCTATATTGATTCTGCACCTCTTCGTCAAGAATTGGGTTTTGGCAAAGAAAAAATCAAAAAAATGATCAATGAAGAAATGGGTGAGTTGATCGTCGAAGAAGTGGTCGTACGTTGATAAAACGTTAAAGACCTATTAAAATGCCTTAAAATATCTGGAGTTTTTTATATTTGTCTAGTAATTTAGACCCCCGCTTTTTAAAACACCAGCATTTTGAATTTACAAAATCGGAAGTACCTTATTCTAACAGAATCGCTAATTGCTTTAGTCATCGCAATTACAGCCATTGTATTTATCTCTCGCCCACAAGATGGAGCTAGTGCTTTATCACTTGAAGAAGAGCTGCCTATCTATGAGGCCAATATGAAATATGGATTTAATTTAGATTCTTTTCATGTGGTGGAAGGGGAAATTCAAAAAAATCAATTTCTAGCTGATATTTTAATGCCTTATGACATTCCTTATGTGTCTATTGATAAAATTGTGAAAAAGGCGAAACCCATTTTTGACGTACGAAAATTAAGAGCTGGAAAAAAATATACCATTCTTTGTAGCCCAGATACCGCACAAACTGCCCAGTATTTTATCTATGATCCAGGACCATATAATTATGTTGTCTATGATTTTCAAGATACAATGAAAGTGTATAAAACAGAGAGAGAAGTAGAACGGAAAGTGCGTCTTGCTACTGGAATTATTCGGACTTCTCTTTGGGATGCTATTGTAGATAACGACTTATCTTGGGATGTGGCGGTTTTGATGGAAGAAGTGTACGGATGGTCTGTCGATTTTCACCATCTTCAAGAAGGTGATCGATTCAAAATTTTGTATGAAGAAGATTATATCGAAGGACAAGTTGTAGGTGTTGGAAAAGTAACGGCTTCGGTTTTTGATCATAGAGATTCTGAAAATTACGCCTTTTATTATGCCAAAGATTCTTCTGGTTTTGGCGATCATTATTATGATGAAAAGGCAAGACCAATGAAAAAGGCTTTTCTTAAAGCGCCTGTAAAATATACGCGTATATCTTCTCGATTTAGTCGTAGACGTTTTCACCCTGTCCTTAAAAGATACAAGTCGCATTTAGGTACTGATTATGCGGCGCCAAGAGGTACACCAATTTATGCAGTGGCCGCAGGAACAGTCTCTAGAAAAGGATACACTAGAGGTAACGGTAATTTTGTGAAAATCAAACACGATAAAGTATATAGCACGCAATACTTGCACATGTCTCGTTTTGCTAAAGGAATGGGCGTTGGTGTTCATGTTAGACAAGGGCAAGTGATTGGTTATGTAGGAAGCACAGGTTTAGCGACTGGTCCTCATGTTTGTTATCGTTTTTGGAAAAATGGAAAGCAAGTAAATCCAATGCGAGAAAAATTGCCTCCGCCAGAACCCATGCCTGAAAAATATGTGGCTGACTTTAATTTGAAACGTGATTCTCTTCGAAACATTCTTGATGATTTGGCTTATGCCGAAGATAATTGCCCAGAGAATAGAATCTTCTTTTCTGATTCCTTAAGTCTAGAACAAATTATCCCTTAAGTTTTTTTAATCCTTCTTATTTTCAGAAATTATAGTTGTCGGATCATTTGTATTCTACAAACAAGCCCTTCGTATTTCTTATTGATGAATCTAAACGTCCTAGTTAGAAATATTTAGATATTATCATTTTTTTTGTTATTTTAGTATAAGCCCTACATCAAAGTACAAAACACCAAAAAATGTCAAAAATCACCACCATCTTATGCCTATTCCTAGGTATAAACACTTTCGTATTTGGTCAGCAATCGATCAAGCAATTAATACTAGAAGTAGAAAAACAAGAAGGAACAGAACAATGGGAATCCTTACTTGAAATCGCAGATAGTTTAACCACAAGCCATAATTTTGAGGAGGCCAATCCATTTTTGGAACGCGCAGAAGAATATGCAAATAAATTGGATAATCCAGTACTCGATTTTCGAACGATGTATTTAAGAGGGGATTATTTAGCGCAGAAAAGTGAGAATGAACCTGGTCGGATTCAAATGGAGAAAGGCTTAACTATGGATCAATCGGAAATACCAGAGGGAGAGATGGCACGTTTTCATTTTCTATTGGGAATGACTTCTAATAATTCTGGTGCTTTTAAACAGGCGGAGAAACATTTAAAATTGGCAGAAAAATATTATGCAACAAAAGATAATCCATACCTCGTAGCTCGGGTTCATATGCTGCAAGGATCTACCTATTATATGTTATCTAATTATTTAGCTTCACAAAAAGCATTAACAAGTGCGAAAAATAAATTTATTGAAGCAGATCGAATTCACGAAAACCTAGATGCCTATCAGAATCTTTCTGCGGTATGTATGTTGCTTGGAGATTATACAGCTGGACTAGAAAACTCATTGGAATTTTTAGAATTAATTAAAAAACAAGATGATCCCGCATTATTAGGAAATGCTTATATCAATGTGGGTGCTTGTTTTCAATATCTAGAAGATAATGAACAAGCTTTAGTGAATTATAAAAAAAGTATTGCTCCAAGAGAAAAAATAAATGATGAAGTTGGACTTTGTAATTCTTATATGAACATTGGCCAAATAAATATGAGTTTGGGTAATTATAAAGAAGCGAAAAAATATTTAGATCAATCCTTGTCCTTAGCTATTAAAACAAAAAATGAACAAAATGAAATTCTAGTATTGGGATATTTAGTAGACTATGCAAAGCAAACAGGAAAAATGGATGAAGTTATTGTTTCAGGACAAGACTATTTGAAAAAGGCTCGAGCTATGGATTATAAAGCGGGGATCATTCAAATGAAATTAAATCTTACCGATTATTTTGTCGAAAAAAATGAATTGGATTCTGCAAAAGTCTACGCCCAAGATGTAGTACGTTTATCAGAAGAGACCAAGCAGATCAATTTTTTATCAAAGGCGAATAATAAATTATATAAAATCCATAAACAAGAAGGGACATTTGAAAAAGCTTTATTTCATTTAGAAGAATACAAAAACATAGAAGATAGTTTGTTTACGGAGAAAGGGCAAGAACGAATCAGTGAAGAACGTGTCAAACAAAATACGGATGATGCAGAGGCAGCTAGAGATAAAGCGGTAGAAGAAAAAACAATGTTAAGTAAACAAAATAAGGCCTACCTTTTAGCTGCTATTGCTTTGTTGAGTTTGCTCTTAATAGGTTCTTATTTATACCGTCAACTTAGAAAATCAAAAGTTCAGATTGAAGCACAGAATCTACAACTTGCGCAATTGAATGAAACCAAAGATAAGTTTTTTGGTATAATCGCACATGATATTCGTAGTCCTATTACTGCTTTACAAAGTGTAGGCGAACAAATGGATTATTATTTAGAAAAAGAGGATAAAAATAAATTAAAAACCCTTACTCATAATGTAGGAAGTACCGCAGGCAAATTAAATAAACTGCTTGATAATTTATTGAACTGGGCATTGCTACAAACGGGAGTTATTCCCTACCATCCCAAACCTATATCTTTGAATAATACTGTAGAGGAGGTATTTGCATTATTTCAAGATATGGCGAATACTAAAAACGTTAGCCTTAAAGCCAATGTACCAGAAGATCATCTAGTATATGCCGATGAAAGTAGCTTGAATACCATTTTAAGAAACTTGGTGAGCAATGCCTTAAAATTTACCAAAGCAGGAGGAGAGGTATCGATTACCTCTGAAGCTAAAGGAAAGGAATATGCGATTATTGTTAATGATACAGGAACTGGAATTTCGGCAGAAGGTATGGAGAAGCTTTTTTCTTTAGAAAGAAAAAGTGAAAGAGGTACCCAAGGCGAAAAAGGAACAGGATTAGGTTTAATCTTATGTAAAGAATTAGTCGAACTCAATAAAGGAATTTTAAATATTTCAAGTAAATTAGGAAAGGGTTCTACATTTTCTTTTAACTTGCCATCGAAAGCTTAAACTTTTGCCAAAACCTGAAGTTTATAAATATAAATTTCAAGAGATCCGTTTATGAATGTTTTAATTGTAGAAGATGAACCTTTGTTTGCCTCTAAACTAGAAATGCTGATTGACCGGCTTTCTTATAGTTTAGTGGGCGTTGTTGACAATGGGGCAGATACCATTCAAATAGTAGAAAGTCAACCCGTTGATCTTATTTTAATGGATATTAATATTCAGGGAAAATTGGATGGAATAATGACCGCAGAAAAAATAATGGCGATCAAAGAAATTCCCATCATCTTTATTTCTGCCTTAGCAGATGAAGCTACTTTTGAGCGAGCAAAACAAACTCGACCCTATGAGTTTATTTTAAAACCTTTTAATGAAGTTCAACTTCAACGCACGATAGAAATGGTAGTGATGCGTTTGGAATCCAAAGAAAGTAAAACTCAATCTTGGGAACAAGAAGTCTTATTTGAAGAATCTATCTTTATAAAAAGCAATCACAAATTGGTCAAGGTAAAACTTAAGGATATCTTATATCTTGAAGCAGATGGCCGACATTGCTTTGTTTATACTACGAATAAAAAACTGATACTTAGGAAAAGCTTAACCGAATTAGAAGCACGATTACCTGATAATTTTATCAAAACACATCGCAGCTTTCTTGTTAATTCTGAACGAATTGAAGAGGTAGATTTATTAGAAATGGTGGTGGTGATTGAAGATAATCGAATACCCATTAGCAAACGGCAAAAGGATTATGTGCTTTCCTTTTTGGGTGGACTAAGCTAG
>JAHDCJ010000030.1:0-25462 GCA_020629935.1 Saprospiraceae bacterium
AAAAAGATAATTAGTAGAAATTGTAAATATCAAGTTGTAAATTGATCTTAAATTTAAAACCCCATTCTTTATGAAAAACATTATCCACTTTCTACTCATTTCATTCCTTTCTATTGCAATCATTAGCTGTGGGGGAGAAGCCTCTGCTCCAACAATAGATAAAAATCCTAAACCTTCAGATAGGGTAACGACGGCACAATTCATGAAAAAATTGGATGAGGCATCTATGAAAATTGAGCCTAAAGAATTTGCCATGAATATCGAAGAAGGATATGCTTGTGATGTAAAAGACTTTGGCCAAAAGAAATATATTTTCTGCTTTGCAGGAGGATTAAAATCGAATGAAGTTCAAGCTTATTATGATAAAGATGGCGTCATCCAGTCGGCCATTTTTTCTACGGCTTATTATAATGCTTCTCCAGCTAACCTAGAAGAATATGATGAATCTAAAACTACATTAAAACAGGTCACCCTTTATTTCAAAGAGGGAAGTTTTTATAATTATGACAAAATCCTCGACCTAAAAAATAATGCCACCGAAATGACGGATGAGCAAATCAAGGATTGGAAAAATATTACTGCGGCTATCCCTCCATTATAAAATCGAAAATGAATTATTCGAATCTAGAAGAATATACCAATCCTACATTATATGACCTAGAAAATCAATGGGCAATTGATGTTGAGATGGTTTAAATAAAAATAATTTTCCTTTTAAAATAATAATCCCCTAAAACATAAATTGTTTTAGAGGATTATTTACTTTATAGTCTTTTTTGTTAGTGAGTACTCATACAACTGCATTGATGTTTTTCAAAACTATGACTTTCCGAATGCCAATCAAAAGAGTTGCTGTATTTGTTGATCTCCCAGAAAAACTTACTTCTTTTATTATCATAATTTCCAACTTCATTCATTGTCGCTGCATCGTAAAGTCTGCCATTAATCATCGTATATTTAACAAACTCTGTATGTTGAATATTCTCTAATGGGTTTTTATCTAAAACAATAATATCGGCCAATTTCCCCTTTTCTAAAGAGCCAATCTGATGATCCATGCTTAAGTATTCTGCACCATTCATCGTCGCTGATCGAAGGGCTTCCATTGGAGTCATTCCGCCTTGGGCAAACATCCAAAATTCCCAATGCGCAGCTAAGCCTTGAAGCTGTCCATGAGATCCCATATTGATCTTTACGCCTGCGTCATTTAACTTTTTACAAGATTGTGCGGTAAGGATATGTCCATTCGTATATTCTTCATCAGGAATCATCGTTCGATGTCGAGATCGGGCATCAACTACTGATCTTGGTGTAAAAGCTAAAAGCCGTTCTTTTTCCCAAACATTCGTATTTTGATACCAATAATATTCTCCATTAACTCCGCCATAATTGACTACTAATGTAGGCGTATTCCCCGATTGAGTAGAAGACCAAAATTGCAAGACGTCATCATACAACGGAGCCACCGGAATATTATGTTCTACGCCTGTATGTCCATCTGCAACCATCGACATATTATGGAAGAAAAAAGAACCTCCTTCTGGTACCACAAGCATCTCTAATTCTCTCGCTGCTTGGATCACTTGTTGACGTTGATCTCTTCGCGGCTGATTATAACTCTTTACTGAAAAAGCTCCCCATGCTTTCATTCTTCGCAAAGCAGATCGCGCATCATCCAAACTATTAACAACGGCCTTAAAATCACCATCCGCACCGTATAAAATGGTTCCAGTGGAGAAAATACGAGGACCAACCATGGCGCCCGCCTTTACCATTTCAGCTTGCGAAAATACCATCTCTGTATTTGTACTTGGATCATGAGTTGTGGTAACACCATAAGCTAAATTTGCTTGATAACGCCATTCTTTTTGAGGACTAGGCCCAAGTCTCCATGTACCTAAATGGGCATGTACATCTACAAGTCCGGGCATAATGGTTTTACCTTTACAATCAATCACTTTAGCTCCTTTAGGAATTGAAATTTGATCTTTCGCACCAAGCGCTTCAATAATATTTCCTCGTACAACCAAAGTGCCATTTTCTATAACTTGGTTATCTTTATTTATGGTTATTATGCGTGCATTTTCAAATACAACAACACCATCAGGAACATCTGTTTTAAGTTTTAAATTAATAGAAATACCAGTAGTATCAATTGGAGGTAAACTATCTGGTGCATTTTCTAAAAATAAAAAACGCTGTTTTAATGGGGTAGAGTAGTAGGTCTCTCCCAAAGTCCAATGAAGCGTTTTACTATCTTTCGACCAATGCAAATTAATTCCTGAATCTCTAGCAAATTGAGAAACTGGAATTGCTTTGGTATCTTTATTTAAATCAATCGTTTTTCCTGTTTGTGGAAAGGCTGCAATATATACTTTGTATAGTTCGGTAAAGGCTACCCATTTATTGTCTGGGCTCAACGAAATATCCTTTGCATACTTCAATTTAAAATGCGTTTTTTCATCCGCACCATTGAGTTTTATAGATTTGAATTTCTTATCCAAACCCCATCCATTAGAGAAAAAGATTCGATCTCCATCTACATTGAAAAAAGGCGCGTAGCCACTTTCTGTAATGAGTGTTCGACTACCTCCATTACTTGGAATGACATAGATTCCTCGATCATTGGTATAATTGTACCCCATTTGAAGATTGCCTCCTTCCTTTTGAAAAACAATCGATTTTCCATCTGGGGAAAAAGAAGGCGTTCGGTAAATTCCTTTTCTCTTAGTTAACTTTTGAGGAGTAGCACCTTTGCCAGTAATAGCCATTTTGTAAATGGCGCCCATCTCTTCATCGTTCCATCCCGTAAATACAATGTGGTTTCCATCAGGAGAAAAAGAAGGTTCAAAAGTGAGATAATTTACATTCTTTAAAAGTTCTACGGGTTTACCATTAGGTAGTTCTTTTTTCCAAAGTTTGCCTAAAGAAACAAAGACCAATGTTTTTCCATTGGGAGAAGTTTTGGCATTACGAATAGCTAAAGCTTTGAATTCATCGGTATGTGCTTCTTGTTTGAATTTAAGCGTCTTTGCCATTTTGTGTTCGACTTCTACATTAAAAGGAATTTCCTTAAACTTTCCATCGGCTACATTGACATTCCATAATTTTCCTTCTCCCCAAATAACAATGGATTGATCATTGGGCGTCCAAGCAAAATTGGCATAAACCCCAAATATAGCCCAAGCCTCTTGTTGATCTTTGCTTAGTTTGTCAAACAAAGGCCATTCTTCTCCAGAGTCTAAATCTTGGATAAATAGGACAGACTTTTGTCGAACTCTTTTTACAAAAGCTAATAACTTTCCATCATTGGAAATCTGTGGTCTTGCGGCTCCACCAGGGCCACCCGAAATTTGTTTCGTTTTTCCTTCTTTCCGATCATATCGTTTAACTACATAAATCTGTTTATTAGGATCTTTATTATATTGAAAATAACCTCCGGGATACATATCTTCACAGTAATATACATATCGGCCATCTTTAGAAACCGAAGGCTCATTTAGATCCTGCTGATCATTTTTTCTTTTGGTTAATTGTATTCCAGATCCTCCGCTAAGGTGATAAATCCAAAGTTCTCCTGCGCCCAAAGATCGAGTAGAACTAAAATGTTTTCTCGCAATAAGATAATCGCCATCTGGTGTCCATACGGCATTATTTAATAATCGAAATTTTTCTTTGGTAATTTGCTTGGCATCTGAGCCGTCCGCATTCATAATCCAAATATTATCTCCACCTCCTGCATCAGAAGTAAAGCTGATTTTTTTACCATCGGGACTAAAACGAGGTTGTACTTCATAGGGAAGACCTGAACGTAGGACTTTTGCTTTTCCTCCATTTATGGGAATGGTAAAAATATCTCCTAACATATCAAAGACAATTTGTTGACCATCTGGACTAACATCTAGGTTCATCCATGTGCCTTCATTGGTTTTTATGGTAACCGTTTGATGTGTGCCTGGAGGATTGGAAACATCCCATTTTTCATCTTTTTGAGCGAAAGAAAAAGAAATGGATAGAATAAAAAGGCAGAGTAAAGTGAAAATTTTGGTATTCATTATTTAGGAAATTGAGCTGGTGAAGAAGTGAAGACTTCAATTCCTAAAATTATTAAAGCAAAGGTAGAATACAAAATGATTAGGCCATAAAAAAAACGCGTTGGCAAAAAGGCGTCCAACGCGTTAAGTGTTATTACGATTCACTTTGAGAAAGAAATTAAACCGAACCAAGTTTAATCTTTTTAGAAATCGATTTTTCTTTAAGGCTATACATCAAATATACAAGTGATTGAAGTTATTAAAAATAATCAACATGTTTATTTGTGACGATTATATTAAAATAATTATTTATTTGTAAAGGGATAAAAATATCTATTTAGAGCATTGATTTGCTGTAGTTTACATGTTTTTGCTTGTTGCTATGTAATCCTTGGGTTAAGCAAAAAGCCATATGCTTTTTAGGATGTTTTGTGACAAAAAAAGAAATAAGAGTACTATAGATTATTTATTCTGATTCAAGCATTTCCCATGTGTGGTCCGATAGGAGTTTAACAGAAGCAATAAATTCGTGTTTAAAAGATCGTCCCCATTCGTGAGGAGCTACCATGGACAATAGCCAAGAACCATCCGATTTTTCATACAAATGATAAATATGACCTATTAAGGCTTCGAAACCAATTTCAGCTTGATAAATTTTAACAGAAATATCCACACGATCTTGAATTTTTTGCGCCTGATGAGCAAGCAATTCAATTTGCTTTTGAATTTGTGCCAATTGCATATTGGTTTGCTCTTCCATTGCCGAAAGCGATCGACCCTTAACACGCCCTTTGTCAATGGGTTTGATTAGCGCAGAACCTACGGTATGCGCATAAGGAAGAATACTAGGCGTTTCTGTTATCTTATCCTTATCAATAGGATTTTCATCCGATGGATTAAATTCTTTCATGTGTTAAACATTTATAGATTTCCACTTTTTGCTACGAATATACCAAACAGAGGAAACTAACATAATGATCCAATAAAATATCTCCGCGGACCAAGCTAATTTTAGTCCACCACTCAATACAATCAAAACCGTGTATATATAAGCTAAATAGAAGATAACACTAAAAAATTGCATTTTCAAGCCAAACATGGTAGCACCTGCCCCAACAATGCCATTAAAAAAGATGGCGCCTACAGAGAAAATGGCAAGAATAGTGGCTAAGACCCAGAGGGTAGATTTTGCCAATGCAATAACTTCTGGATCAGGTGTTCCAATCTGGAGCACTTGATCTGGAAAAATGAAGATGAACATAGTAAAAAACATAGTCATTCCAAAGCATAGTTTAGCTGTTTTCCAAATGATGGGTATAACCAATTCATCCTTTTGTTGACCAATAAAATTACTTACTAAAGTATTGATTCCAGAGGCAAAGCCCCAGCATGGAATCGATAAGCAAAGGTAAAGAATACGAACATTATTAGCTGCTGCAGCTTGCAGTTCTCCAAGATTAGCAACAAAACCAAAAAAGATGACCCAACTCCCTAAACCCACTACAAATTGAGCGACAATAGGCACGGATAATTTAAGTTGTGTTTTAATAATTTGAGTGTCAATACTTGGCCACTTAAACAAATTATACCTTCTTGCTTCTTTATCGAAGAAAATATAAATGATAAAAACCACAAAGGCAGCAATCTCAGCAATTGTACTCGCTAATCCTGCGCCTCCAATACCCATTTCTGGTAGACCGAAGGCACCAAAAATCAACCCATAATTGAGGACAATGTTAACTATACCTAGTACTATAGTGTCGTAAATAATAAAGGAAGTACGGGCTACTCCAGTGTATAAAGCAATAATAGCAACTCCAGTATAACTAAAAAAGATGCCTGGTGCCCTATATTTAAGATAATCTAGACAAGCCGCATGTGTTTCTTTAGATTCAAGGAAACTAAACATCCAATCGGCACCAAAAAACATAAGCGAAAACATGAGGATGGCTAAAGCAATTTCCATAAAGAACATGCTATAAGCAGTTATGCCTACCTTCTCCTCGTTTTCTTCTCCCATACGACGAGCAATCATAATTTGTCCGCCTTTAGAAAATCCATAGCCAATAGAAGCAATCGTTAGATAGAAGACACCTACAAAACCTATGGCTCCGAATTCAACAGTTCCATAGCGTCCTAAAAATATACCATCCGTAAGGGTGATTACATTTTGTGCGGCACTACCAAGCATGATTGGCGTAGATATCGCCAATATATCTTTGTAGGTGGTTTTAAGCTTCATAAATCTTACTATCCGATTCCAGTTCCTCCTTGAAAATCAGCTTTTCGTTTTTCTTCTTTAGGTAATAAACTATACAATTCATTGACAATAATGCGAAGTTTATCCCATTTTTGTTCTTGAATAGCTAATTCGCCATTCTTTATTTGTTCTTCTCCTTTTGCTGGATCGGTAAATTTTTCTTTTTGATCGACTAAATAATAAAACCAAGACATTACAAAGTTGGGATCTCTCCATCGTATTTTTCCTTTCAGATCATACATTTTATCCGTAATCTCTTGAATTTTTAAAAGACTATTGCTTGAAAGGAAGCTTCGTTCGTTTTGCGTAATATTATTAAAGTTGGCCTTATCTGCATCTGAGGCGTGTTCTTGTTCTAGGAGATAAAGCATTTCCTTTTTGACTTTGAAATATTCCATCTTTACCGCATTGATTCGTTTATCTGCGGTTAAACTATCCACTTGTTGGGCAATTTTACGTTTTTTATCTTCTATTTGAAATTTTTCATCCGTTACATCATCCGCTGCTAGGCGATTGGTTTGTATCATTAATGCCCGTAGATCTTTTTTAGAACTGTTGAGATCTGCTGCCACTTCATAGTTTTCATTCGCCTCCGCTTCTTGAATTTCTGCGTTTAATTTATGCAAAAGAATACCTAAATCTTCGGTCAACTTTTTAATATCTACTTCACGTTGAGAAGGATTAAAGACATTTTCAAATTCTTGATCTGTAAGAAGTAAGTAAGCATTGATCTTTAAATCTCTAGATTCCGACATTTCTAAAGTGATTTCAATGTCTGATCCTTTAATAAGATCACGCTCTAAATCTTTCCCCAAAATTCGTATAAATCCAATAGGTTGATTGGCAGAAGGAAGGGCATAGGCAGGGCCTTCAACCACATTAATGGTAATCCCATCCTGACTGTTTTTGCGAATCGTTTTAGTGACTTCCTTGATTAAAGTACGCTTTGTTGGAAGTATGGCGTTCTTTTCAAAAACGACTTCTAAAGCAGTTTCACTTTTTTCTAAATCGTCAATTTCTAAGCAAATATCATGAGGTAGGGGTTGGCCGACTACACTGTATTGTCCATGGGAAATTCCAATCGTATGTACATTGGTTTTTAACGGATTATTTTTATCATCAAATATTTTTAGATCAAACACATTATGTGTGTTTTTAACCAAAGGAAGATATTCCGTAATTCTAGATTCTAATGTTTTTAATCCACTGTCATATCCACCATCTTGTCGTGTGATTCGATAGAATAAATTCGTAATTTCTCCTTCGATTAAAGCAGTGAAATACTCTTGTTCGTCTTGTGTCGCTTTTTGATAGGCTACTTTTAATTCAATATCTAAATCTTGTGTTTCCGTACCAGTAGCGACAATCGTCTGCTGTTTTTTAGGCTTTGTACCTGCATAAAAAGCAGCACCTACAGCAACGGCAGTCGTAGGATCAATTTGACAATTGACCTCAATATCTAGTTGCTCTTTAACTGTATTTCGCACATAAGGAATATAAGTTGAACCACCCACCATTAAAATAAACTTTAAGTCATTTGCTTGAATGGTATTTCTATTCAAAATATCTTTAATCATTTGAATGGTACGATCTACATGAGGAGCTAGTAAGGCTTCAAAAGATGCTCTGGTAATTGGAACAATACAATCTAATTCTTCACCATTCATGTCTTCACATTCAAACTCTAGTTCAACTAAGGGACTGTGACTCAACTGAATTTTTACTTCTTCTGCTTTATTTAAAAGGATATGATAAAGCTTATTGTATTTCCCTGATGCACTTTTCATTTCAGTTTCCAACTCTGTAAATTGGCCTTCATTTTCTAGGAAAGGAATTACAATTTTTTCTACTATTTCTTTATCAAAATCGGTTCCTCCCAAAAAATTATCGCCTTCATGATCTAGGACTTTCATTTCGCCATCTTGAATACGGACTAGCGCGACATCAAATGTTCCACCACCCAAATCATAGACCAACCATTGACCTTCTTCAAATGCTTGATCACTTTCTTTATTTGCATAAGCTAAACTGGCGGCAATAGGTTCTTGAAGCAAAACCACCTCTTCGAAACCTGCTTCAAAGCCCGCTTTTTTAGTGGCATTGGACTGTATAGTATCAAAAGAAGCAGGGATAGTAATGACAGAAGCCGTAATGCTTTCTCCTGTATGGACAAAGTTCTTTAGTTCTTTTAGGACATGAGCAGAAAGATCGGTAGGGTTTTTAAATTCACCAATAGATTCTATGAAATAGCTGTCTGAAGTTCCCATTTTTCTTTTAAAAGATCCGACCACATTTTGAGGATCTTTCTCTAAAAATTCTCTGGCTTTATCTCCAACCACAATTCTAGACTTTCTAAAAGCAACCACGGAAGGAAGCGTTTGCTTGAGACTCATTGGATTTTTAAAAATCTCTACTTTCCCATTTTCAAATTTTGCTATTGCAGAGTTTGTGGTTCCTAAATCGATTCCAAAGTTTATCATGTACGCATTTTAATTTCAAAAAAAAAGAAAGGTAAGGTAAAGTGATTAATTCACTAATTTCCTTCGACGATCACCACTGCTTTTTGGACAATCTGTCGCATTCCCATTACTTCTACACTAATCATTGGCTTTATGACTTCTGTAATCATTAAATTATTACTCCCATTCCCAGAAAGTGTAGCGTCACAATCGGTGCGGGTATCATTATAAGGCTCTGCAATAGGATTATGATATTGGTAACCCATTTCCTCCACTAAATGTTTCATCCGATTGATATTTCTTGCAATTGACCGACCATTTTCCATTTTCCCTACTTTTTTTTCTAGATCAAAAATCTGATTGATCAATTGTAAAAATTGTGGTGAAGGGGTATTGATTTCCATTTTCAATAAATTTCAGTTAAAAATTAATCTTTGATTGCAATAATAATTCCTTTCATTCTTTAACAAAGATTGTGCTATTTTTCGTTTGTTTTTTCTTCCAATTCTTATATATACGCAGAAGTATAGAATATGGAAGCGCATTTTATCCCAAAGTTTCTAACAAAAAACAAGCATTTATGCCTATTAAAGAAGCCACAAAAGTAAGCTATTTTTTCATAAAAAGAAGGTGAATAGGCCAACAATGACCAAAGGAATTGTTAAAGAATGTGGAAAAATATTTTACTTTATTGTACTTTTAAATTCTAATGAATTATTTCAGTCCATTTCATCTTATTGATTTAAACGATTTGCCTCCTCTTTCGAGGATCAATCCAGCCATACTAAAATCGGCTAGAAAACGATGGCTGGTTGAGTTCGATTTGCAAAATACAACTACTATTTCTGTAGTAAACAAAGATTTAGATAAGGATACGATTCTTAAACATTTTGATTCCTTTTCTACATTCACAGCAGAAACATGGAAAATGCATCAAGTAATTTATGAAAATAAAGGCCTGTTGAAGTTTTTAGAACAAGGTGATATTTCTTTTTTTTCGAATAAAAAAAACCTCACTTCCTTTAAAGAAAATCAGGATTTACTTCCTTTTATTGCTACTTCTTGTGAACAACCTTTATCTGATATTTTACATCGAAATTATCGAGAAAAGGAAGTGGTTTTATTGGAAGACACCTTAGAAACCATTGACCTTTTCCCCATAGAATCAGAAAGCCAGTTTTATAGAAAAACTTACCGTTTTATAAAAGGCCAAGTCAAGGAATTGGAAGCTTTAATTGAAAAGGGGGAAACGGAATATATAGAAGAACATTACATTTTGCCATTTGTAGAAAACAGATCGATTGAGTCCTTAAATAGTTTGCCCTCTTACTTTGATTCTGTAAGAGATGAATATGGCTTGGCTTTGGAAGATATGAGTTTAATATTGCATAATGCATACCGTAGAACAACCTTTGCTTCGCACATTTTAAAAAGAGGATTAAGCCTAAAATTAGGCGAAGATACTTCCTATAGATTAAACCATGTGCTTCAACAAATTGAGCCTTATGCCAAAGCCTTTAAAGATAAACATCTAGCAATAGACCATAGTGAAATCTCTAAAATATGGTCTATCATCCATCTTTTTATTCTTGGGGCATTAGTTATTTTATTAGGCTTAAAAACTATGCTATAATTCCTTTTTTTCTAAACCAAAGTAGTAGTAAAAGTGCAAAAGATAATAAGAACCAAAATGCAGGTTCATCCATACTATTATTTGGCGTTTCTTCTAAGTCAAATGTAGATCGTCCTTCTAACACTTCTTTTTGCTTACGTTTTAAGGTTTCTCTTTGCGCCTCAGTTTCCACAACAATAAAGGAAGTAAGCGGACTCATTATATTTGTCTCAAAACTTTTTTTCACAAAAGACAACCAATGTGTTTGCGTTTTTTCTGGATGAAGTTTTAAGTACAGATTTGCACCTTTTAGATACATGGCTTGTTCCCATTCATTCAAAGCATTGAGCGTTTGGTCAGGATTAAATGTATTGGCTTTAAGCCTTAAATTTCCACTAGAAGAAGGAGGAAGCGCAATGGAATAAGATGGCTGTGTCAATACGCTTGTTGTTACATTTTTATGTTTACTATAGAGTGGATCTCCTTTATAATGCATTCCCAAAGCACTTAATTCTTTTTTGTTAAAATCAGCGGAATAGATATGTATTCCATCTGGAATGAATGATTCATAATTCTTTAAACTACTTAATTCGGAACTGTATATTTTTTTAGAAGAAATTAAAATGAAAACAGGATACTCTTCCTCTTTTTCGGTAAAATGTTTAGCGATGGCTCGTTTTAATGCACGTTCTAAAAAGTAGCCTCCTTCAAATGCTTGTCGACTAAAATCTATGGGAGCGCCTGCTTCATGATCCAATAAGACTTCATCATAATTAAGCAATGAAATTTTCGCTTTTTGAGAAGGCAAAAAATTCATACGCATAATTTCATTGATCTTTTCGGTATACGTTGATTGGTAGGTTTCCTTATGTTCACTACAATCTACAATAAAATGATAATAAGGCTTTCTAAGGGTAGGATTAAGCTTGTTCTTTATGGTTGAAGGTACATAAATAAAGTTTTCATTTTCTATAATCTCTTGCTCTTTGGTGTGGGATGGATCACCAAGTAAGATTTCGATTCCATCAATAGTCAAGGTGCTATTTTCTTTATGAATGATTTCAATTCCAGTTTTTCTTGTTTCTTTATTATTAAAAGGAAAAACTCTAAAGCCCACTTCATTTCCATCTAAATAATAAAGGATACCTGGATCTTTTCTACGCGAAGTAATTTGCCGATAAATCCAAAGTGCAGAACGTTTTTCAGAAAGTATTCCGGGTTCTTTTTTATCTCCAACATATAAATAATAATCAGAGATCATGGCATCTTCGGGCAACTCAAACTGCGTAGCATACTCTCGCATAAAATCAGTTTGGTTAGTAATGGTAAAATCTAAGGTTGTTTTATAATAATCGCCTTCTTTGAAATATTCAGTGGTGGAAGTTATGGTGTCTACTTTTATTTGATCAGAAGAGGAAGAAATAAAAACTCTTGACGTTGGAGGAATGGTGGTGTTCCCTAAAAGGATGCGTTCCATTTTAGCAATTTTGTCATTGGAAAGACTCATTCGATCAAAGACAATGTTTTGATACCATTCGGTTAAATAAGGAGTTAAACGTTCTCCAAAAAAGATACTATTGCGTCTATTACTACGTTGTGTTTTTACGGCACGCAAAACTCTACGAATAGATCCTGTATGAAAATTGGGTTCTTCTATACTAAAGTCAGGTTCAAAGATATAATCTAAGGCTTTATTTAATTGTACACGATCTTTTTTAAAGGTTAAAAACATAAACAATGGGAAAGCTAAAACTGCAAAAAGGAAAGTTAATTTTACCGCTAAAGGATGGTAGAAGGTTTTGAGAAACTGATAATCTTTCCATAAGCTTTGTCCATGAATAAATGTAAGCCCTAATGGTACTAATAATAAAAGGCCAAGACCGAAAACCACGATGGTCATTACCCCTAAAGGAAGCATAGGAATAAAGACTAAACAGAAATAAAGTGTAAAGGGCAGGGTAAGACTTCGAGCAATAAAAAAGGCCCATCGACTGGCTTGATTTTTTGTATTAGGAAGTAAAAGAAACAAGCCATTAAAAATACAGAGGATATAGAAAAGGGGATGACTAAAATCACCAAAAACACCTTCACCTGTATTAATGAAATCAGACCCTGAAAAATTACTGTTGTTTAAATAAAGGCCAAGTAAAGGTAAAATAATACCAAGGAGCAATGCCCATATTTTATTTGCGTATTTCCATTCTCTTCCTCGCTTTATCGAAGTAATATATAAGCCACGAAGTAAAAAGAAAATAAAAATTATGGTGATGAAAGTAATAAAAATCATCATGGTATGTTCACCAAAATATCGCTGATTTACAAATGGGATTCCAGCTGCAAAAACCAAATAAGTAATACCTGGAATTAGAATCAATGGTATTATATTTTTCCAATTATTGTTTTGATCTGGATCTGGATTTACCGAGTTTAAAACTAAAATTAGAATGCTATACAAACATGCTGGAATATAAAAAGTGAGTGCATACTTATAAAGAATTTCACTATTTAGCATCCATTCTGGAATGCTCCTAGGAATCATGATTTCCGCGTTTAAAACCAATGTAGCCATGAGAATAGAAAAGCTAATTAATGAGGTTACTGCATAAACCGTAGAAACCTTTTGATTCCTAAAAGAAAGAAAAGAGGCATAAATTGTCGCAAGCAAACTAAGGATAATCATACCTGCTCCATAGTATTTCCAAAGTTGAATGCTTTCCATTTCAAGATCAGAATCAATAAGCGTATAGGCATCCCAAAACAAATATAGAAAGATGAGTTGAGGTATGGTTACACAAATAAAAATCCAATGAGGTTTTAATAAATTATGCATCAAAATTATTTTTTCGGAGGTAAATAAGTAAATGATTTACTGTTAAAATGTAGGCAAACAAAAAGGTTAAATAAGTACTAATCCCAGCTATTCTATGCCAATGGTCTGTACCAAAAAAAGGAACCGTTTCTTCATAACTTAAGCCCCATAAGATAAGCTTAATTCGAAGTGCATTGACAAAGATGGCAAGTAAAAAAGCATCCAAAAATAAACTTAGAAAGATCCAAGCTTTAGATTTAAATTGGTGGATAAATGCGAAGACACTAGAGACAAAGGTGATCATCCAAAAGTTGATTCCAGCACAACTTTTATCAATCGCTACACTATACATTTTATCCCAATATCCATATTCGGTATTCCATTCAAATTCTAGGACGGATAACAATTCTACACACCATGAAACAGGCTTTAATATCCATCGCAATTGACTGACATCCGCTTGGCTATAAAATTGCTTAATGATTAACGCTATTATAATTGCCAACAAATACCAAGGCCAATTCCCAATTTGTGGTTTATTCTTCATTAATTAAATATAAATAATATTAGAATAACGACCTATTTATTCAACTGAATAAATAGGTCGTTATGAATTTAGCTTTTTCTTTTGTTCTTTTCTTTTTCAAATTGATAAGTAGTGAAGAGATGAATGGATCCTGTATCAAATCCAAGATTGAGTTGTGATCCACCTGTACTTCGTTTTCCATAAGTTGCCCGAATACGAGGAGAAACTTCCAAGCCAATTCGCCATACTTTTTTAATTGGAATTTGTGCGCCTAAAACATAGGCTATGCCAGAATTGACAGAAACTATGTGTCTGTTTTCTGGACTCAAAAGCGCTTGAGTAGATAATCCGCCTAAAAACTGTGGTCCATGATGAAGTTCGATTTTAGCTAATGGTATTCTGTACTCTAATCCCATAGATGTTTGAAAGTTAAAAAGAATTCGGGCAGCAGATTCAGCAGGTTGTGCAGAAAAATTGGCGGTACTCGCATTCAATCTAAACCATCTTTTTTCTGTTTTCTTTGCTTTATATATTAATCCAAAGTCATCTAAAAAGTCGTTTAGTCCCATTTGGAGTCCTATGGATTTGACTTTGGTTTGCGCTTGAATATTGGAGAAAGGAATCACCCAAATAATTAAAAAGAGTGATAAAATTAGATTTGATATTTTCATGATCTTAATGTTTAATTAATAAATGTAACTGTAATTCTAGGCATGATTGTGTGGGCCTTAAATGCTGTTTGGGGGGAAACAGTTTAAGTAATCATAAATAGAAAATATTAATTAGACTAAGGACCTTGTCGAATTGAATTATTGGCAATATAGAAGGAAAAAAAATAGAAATGTAGATTTTAAAAAGAGTTTAACGTATTCCAATCAGACTCTGAAAATTCTGTTAAGGATGTTAAAACTAAATCTGCAATACCAAAAGCTTTATTGGGATGTTCTGGAACAGAGATGACTTTCATACGTGCAGATTTGGCAGCGAGCGTCCCGTTAATGGAGTCTTCAAGGGCTAGGCAAGATAGGGGAGAGACGTCTAGTTTTTTAGCTGCAGAAAGATAAACCGATGGATGAGGTTTACCAAGAATTTCGTCTTGTGCCGAATGCGTGATTGGAATAGTTTGTAGCAAACCCAATCGCGTAAGTCCGGCTTCAATAATTGCATATGAAGAGGAAGAAGCTAAAGCGATTTTAACCCCTTTCTTTTTAAAGAAATCAACAATGTCAAAAATCCCAGGCATGGCTTCACCTACAGTTAAAATTAAATGAGTAACTTCTTTGGTGATATCTGCTTCTACTTCTTTTAAGGAAGCATTTTTCCAAGGGAATTTACGATGCCAATAAGCGACCATTTCATCAATTCTTAGTCCAGTGGTTTCTCTACATTGATCATCGGTAAGGGTTAATCCAACACGACCAAAAGCAATAATTTCAGCTTGTCTCCAAAGTTTTTCAGAGTCAATCATTAATCCATCCATATCGAAAATTACTGCTTCAATCATATTAAATTATTTTTTACTCAGATGTAAAAATCTTACTATTTTAAATTTGGATTAAATATTTACTCATAAAAAAGCACGTAAAATCAAGATCGATTATCACGTGCTTTTTTATTTTTTTAAAATCTCATTTTATAAATGAATGACTTCGCCAAAAGCTGCAGCTGCGGCTTCCATAACGGCTTCACTCATGGTCGGGTGGGGGTGAATTGATTTGATAATCTCATGTCCAGTGGTTTCTAGTTTTCTAGCAGCTACCACTTCAGCAATCATTTCTGTTACATTAGAACCAATCATATGTGCACCTAAAAATTCGCCATATTTTGCATCAAAAATTACTTTCACAAATCCTTCTTTATTCCCAGAAGCACTTGCTTTGCCTGAAGCTGAAAATGGAAATTTCCCAACCTTTAAATCATAGCCTGCTTCTTTGGCTTGTTTTTCTGTATAACCCACAGAAGCAATTTCCGGATAGCAATATGTACATCCAGGGATATTATTATAGTCAATAGGTTCTGGGTGATGTCCTGCTATTTTCTCTACACAAGTAATACCTTCTGCGGTAGCTACATGCGCTAAAGCTGGGCCTTTTACAATATCACCAATGGCATAAACGCCAGGCACATTCGTTTGATAAAAATCATCAACTAAAACATGACCTTTATCTGTTTTAATACCTAATTCTTCTAATCCAATATTCTCAATATTGGTAGCGACCCCTACAGCCGATAAAACCACATCACAATTAATAGTCGTTTCTTTATTGTCTTTGTTATTCTTATAAGTGACTTTACATCCTCTTCCTTTAGTATCTACAGATTGTAAAGCGCAATTGGTTAAATTGTTGATCCCTGCTTTTTTGAAATTTCGTTGCAATTCTTTAGAAACATCAGCATCTTCATTAGGTACCAAACGGTCTAAATATTCGATGATAGTCACTTCGGTTCCTAGCGCATTGTAGAAATAAGCGAATTCCACACCAATTGCTCCAGCTCCAACGACTACCATCTTTTTTGGTTGTTTATCTAAAGACATAGCTTTCCGATAACCAATTACTTTCTTATTGTCAATAGGTAAAAAGGGAAGTGTTTTAGCACGTCCTCCTGTTGCCAAAATAATATGCTTCGCTTCATACATTTTCTTCCCACCTTTGGCATCCGTCACTTCTACTTTCTTGCCTCGAACTAATTTACCAAAACCATTGATGACATCAATTTTATTTTTCTTCATCAAGAATTTCACTCCACCACTCATTCCTTCTGCAACTTTTCGACTACGTTGGATGATTCCACCAAAATCAGCAGTTGCTTTGTCTACTTTGATACCATAATCGGCGGCATGGTTAATATATTCAAAAACCTGAGCACTTTTCAATAATGCTTTAGTAGGAATACAACCCCAGTTTAAGCAAATTCCTCCTAATGATTCTTTTTCTATAATAGCTGCTTTTAATCCTAATTGTGAAGCTCGAATTGCCGCTGGATATCCACCTGGGCCACTTCCAATAACAATAATATCGTAGGTCATTATAAATTGATTTTGTGTGATTAAACGTATTGGGCGCAAATATACATAAACATAACGAAGTTGTTTAAAAAGATTATAGGTTTATTCATTTGAATCCTATCCTATATCAGAGTTTATTTCTCTTCCTTTATTCTATATTTTTGAAATTATATCATAATGTTTAAATCCATTCATTAAGTATTATTACCTGTTTAATAGGAAATACAACTACTTCACACATTTCATTTTTTTTTAATTACATAAATATTCAAATTTGCTGTGTAGAAAAGAATTCTTTTGATTTACGGATATATTAAATATGATGCTTAAGAAATGCGACCTTAGGTAATTGGGCGAAGCTTTGCTCTAGCACGAAAATTACGGTTGGTCGGCGGCGGCGGAAACATATGGGCGGGCCCACCCTTGATTCTAGATTCTAGATGACCAAGCTATATCTTCTTCAAAGCCTACTTTGTTTAGACAAACATTAAATAAACCGCTTAGCCTCACTATATTTTAAATTATTTGAATAAAATCACAATTAAACTTGCGTCCTATTAAAATATTACATAGATTTATTGCGAAGATTATAAATAATCTAATTATGACTGTATCAAATTTCAATTTTGCTTATTATTATTTCAAAATTCCTTAACAGGTCTTTTGATTGGTATATATATTATTGTTTCAAAAAAAGTCCTGTAGTTACAGGGCTTTTTTTTTGTTTAAAATTTACTAAAATGATCATTAATCCAGCAAGTCGTCTTCAAGTTGTAAAGGAATATTACTTTTCTTTGAAATTGAAAGAAATAGCTAGAATGAATGTAGATGGGGAAGCGGTTATTAATTTGGGCATTGGTAGTCCAGACCTTCCACCAAAATCCGAAGTGATTGAAACCTTATGTAAAGAATCGATAGCTACAAATGTGCATGCTTACCAAAGTTATCAGGGACTTCCAGCACTTAGAGAAGCTTTTGCGGAGTGGTACAAAAGAGAGTACGAAGTAAATTTAAACCCTAATGAAGAAGTATTGCCATTAATGGGATCTAAAGAGGGTATCATGCACATTAGTATGAGTTTTTTAGAAAAAGGAGATCAAGTTTTAGTGCCGAATCCTGGATATCCAGCTTATGCAGCCACTGCAAAATTGGCTGGTGCGGAAATAGTTTATTATGACTTGTTGGAAGCTAATCATTGGTTAATTGATTTAGATGAATTAGCAAAAAAGGATTTGTCTAAAATTAAAGTGATGTGGGTAAATTATCCGCATATGCCTACAGGAACTAAAGCAAGTAAAGCATTCCTGCAAGAGTTAGTTGAGTTTGGCAGACAACATAAAATTCTTATTTGCAATGATAATCCATACAGTTTTGTACTCAATGAGTTTCCACTTAGTATTTTGTCCATCAAAGGAGCAAAAGAAGTTTGTTTAGAATTGAATTCACTTAGTAAATCACATCATATGGCTGGTTGGCGTATTGGTATGATTGCAGGAGCCAAGGATTATTTACAAACTATTTTGAAATTTAAATCCAATATGGATTCTGGGATGTTTAAACCTTTACAACTTGCAGCCGTAAAAGCATTAGGAGAAGATCAAGTTTGGCGAGAAAAAACAAATCAGACCTATGCGGAGCGAAGAGAAGTCGTTTATGAAATTCTAGAAAAATTGGACTGTACATTTAGTAAAAATCAAGCAGGTTTATTTGTCTGGGCTCGAATTCCAAAAACAGAAAAGAGTGGATTTGAAATGTCTGACCAAATATTAAAAAACTGCCGAGTTTTTATTTGTCCTGGTGGTATTTTTGGTTCTAATGGAGATCCATACATTCGAATTTCTTTGTGTAACCCAATAAATGTTTTTCAAAAAGCCAAAGCAAAAATTGCTAACTACGTTATAAAAAATACAGTTCATGAATCAAGAAGCTAATATAGAAAAACAAGATTCAAATGGGTCTGTTATTTTTGACACCATTGCTATTATAGGCTTAGGATTAATTGGTGGATCTATAGCTAAAGCAGTGCAGAAATATGGCCTAGGAAATACTTTAATTGGAGTTGATTTATCTACTAAACATCAAGAAGAAGCGTTGAATCTTCAATTAATTGATCGTATTTCATCTCTAGAAAGTGCAATAGAAGAAGCAGATCTAATCGTTTTGGCAACACCAGTTGATGTCATGGTACAACTCTTACCTCAAATTTTAGATTTAGTAACTCAACAAGTCGTTATTGATGTAGGTTCCACAAAGACAAAATTGATTGAAGCTATAGCCAAACATCCTAATCGTGGTCAATTTGTTGCCACGCATCCAATGGCGGGTACAGAATTTTCTGGTCCAAAGGCAGCAATTGATAATTTATTTGAAAATAAGTGTGTAGTGCTTTGTGATAAGGAACATTCATCACCTAAAGCCGTTAAACAAGTAGAAACTTTTTACACCAAAATGAAAATGAAAATTTCTTATTTGAATCCTGTGGCTCATGATGTGCATACCGCTTATGTGTCTCACATTTCTCATATTAGTTCTTTTGCCTTAGCCCTTACGGTGTTGGAAAAAGAAAAAGATGAAAAACAAATTTTTGAACTAGCAAGCGGAGGTTTTGATTCGACGGTTCGCTTGGCTAAAAGTTCGCCAGATATGTGGGTGCCGATTTTCAAACAAAATAGAGAACATGTGCTTGATGTACTAGATGAACACATTAATACCCTAGCAAAATTTAGAAGTTTATTAATAAAAAATGATTTTGAAAAATTCTATCAATTGATAGAAGAAGCAAATACTATTCAAAGAATATTAAAATAGAAGATTATGGAGATGCAATTTAAACCGTTATTTGGAGAAAAATTATCAAGACCTTTTTTGATCGCAGGGCCTTGTAGCGCGGAAACAGAAGATCAGGTAATGAATATAGCCCATGCCTTAAAAGATAGTCAAGTAGATGTATTTCGAGCGGGTATTTGGAAACCTAGAACTCGTCCCAATTCATTTGAAGGAGTAGGAGTAGAAGGATTAGCTTGGCTTAGACGGGTGAAAGAAGAAACAGGTATGAAAGTTTGTACTGAAGTGGCAAATAAGCAACATGTATATGAAGCGCTTAAATATGGAGTCGATGTGCTTTGGATTGGAGCAAGAACTACCGTAAATCCTTTTTCTGTACAAGAAATTGCTGATGCTATAGAAGGTGTAGACATTCCTGTAATGGTGAAGAACCCAATTAATCCCGATCTTGCTTTGTGGATGGGAGCGATTGAGCGTTTATATAAAGCGGGTTTGCATCGTATAGCTGCTATTCATAGAGGCTTTTCCTTTTTTGGAGAATCTAAATATCGAAATGTACCAAGATGGCAAATTCCAATTGATTTAATGCGTAGGTTTCCTGATTTACCAATCATTTGTGATAATAGTCATATTTGTGGTCGCAGAGATATTTTATCTGAAGTAGCCCAGCAAGCATTTGACTTAAACTTTGATGGACTAATGACGGAGGTACATAATGATCCAGATCAAGCATGGAGCGATGCAAAACAACAAATTACACCTGCTACTTACCTTAATGAAGTTAAAGATTTAGTGCTTCGAGAAGTAGGTTCTTCTTCTCCGGTTTACAATGAAAACATTGATCAATTAAGAGAACAAATCGATGGTTTAGATCACGAACTTCTTGAACTATTGGGAAAACGAATGGGTGTGGTAGAAGAAATTGGTAAATACAAAAAACGAAATAACATTTCTATTCTTCAACCTGCAAGATGGTCTGATATATTAGACAAATCAGTAAAAGATGGAGAAAAACAAGGCTTAAGTGCAGAGTTTATTGCCAAATTGTTTAAAGCTGTTCACCAAGAATCTATTGCGCATCAAATGGAAATCATGAAGCAAGTAGAAAAAGAAGCTTCAATGAAATAAAGGCATTATTTCATTTGAAAATAAATTTTGGTACAATAATCGCAAGTATAGGAATAAACAACTATTTGTAGTTGTTTAATGATTCTTATGAAAATACATAATAATGTCTTTTTTTTGCAGTTATGTATGTAGAATGATTCATTGAATTATTTAGGTGCGAATGAAAGGAGTTAATGCTTCTTTCGACTATTGTAATTAGAATTTATTTTGCCATGAAAAAACTATGCGTTATCCTTTGTTTTCTTAGCTGCTTTGTATTTGTAACGAATGCACAAGTTAAAACCTATAAGTCTTTAGATGAAACGATTGGTCAAGAAGATCAAGTAGTGAAATTGAGTCTTAGTGGAAAGGAATTGACTGAAATTCCTCCTCAGGTTTTTACGTTTAAGAATTTGCGTTTTGTTTCCTTTCAGGATAATCAAATCACTGAAATTCCTGCAGAAATTGGTACTTTAACTGAATTAGAATTTGTTGAGTTTAAAAACAACAAGATAAAGGAAATACCTTCGGAAATTGGTAAGTTGACTAAATTGCGTTATTTGGGTTTAGGCAATGGGGCATCAGAAAATAAAGTAAAGTTAACAGGAAATAAGATAGAAGAATTACCTGATGAATTGTTTGATTTGGTCAACCTTGAAGTTTTAGATTTATCTCAATTACTATTAGAAGAATTGCCTTCGGAAATAGAACAACTAACGAAATTGAGAGAACTCTTTGTGAGTTCAAATAAACTGGAAGAGTTGCCTTCTGAAATTAGAGCATTGGTGAATTTAGAAAACTTAGGTTGTTCTGGCAATAAAATTAAAGAACTTCCTAGAGAAATAGGGGAGTTAAGTAATTTAAAATATATTTGGTTAGGATATAATCAAATGGAACGCTTACCAGCCACATTTAATCGATTAGAAAACTTAGAATCTCTTTATTTGAAAGGGAATAAATTTAAAAGAATTCCTAAGGTGATTACAGAATTAACTAAACTGACCAAACTGAATCTTGGTCGGAACTTCATCAAAACTTTACCTGAAGAATTTGTTGCCCTTGCAAATATCAAATTCTTAGGTTTGGATGATAATTTATTAACTTCTGTCCTTCCTATAATTCAAAGCTTAAAAAATCTTAGTCATTTAGATATTCGAAACAACAAAATTCCTGTAGAAGAATTTAGAGAAATTCAAGGCGTTTTTCCAAATGCAAAATTGCAATACGCTTTAAAGAAATAGTTATTTAATTATTGGCTTTATTGAATAGTGAAATCGTTAGAATTCCATAGTCTTTGTTTGCTGCAATTTTATTTAATTTCATAAAGAAATTGGGAGCCATTTCCATATCTTCTCCAAATTCAATCATGTCTTTCCCTGCAAGTAAAGTCTCGGCAAAAACGTTTGCTGTTTCTCGTAGCATTAAGCTGTTTTTTCCCATGAGCTTAAAACATTCAATGGCAGTCAAAGCCCAATATTCATTGTCTTTGTCCTTAAAATTTTCAGGGATTTCAAACTGGAAATCTTGACTCACTAATTCACATCCATCTTGGATTAATTCTAATTTCGTTTTATTTACAAACCAAACGGTTTCGACTGATTTCATCCCTGTTAACTCAAAGGTCTGTTTTTCAATTTCAGCAGTTGCTTGTCCAAACATAGGTTCTGGAGGAGAGAGTTTGCATTTAGGCTTGGTATCACAAGCATTAAAAAGCAATAACATACAAAAGATAAGACTATAATAGATTGTTTTTTTCATCGTAAATATTATTCAATTACTTCAGATTCTGGACTCCAAGCGGGATTGACAATACAGTAAAAACTTAAATTTTCTTTTCCTGTATTTTCTACCCATTGAAGTGCATTTGGAGGAACAAAGATAAGATCCCCTTTTTTAATTTCTTGTTTTTCTTCATTTAAATAAAAAGAACCCTTACCTCCTAAAATGAGATACGTTTCAGCGCCAGATAATTTATGGGGTAAAGAAGCATTGTTTGGTAAAATCTCTGCATAAGCGATACTAAAAGGTAAATCAATATCATCATTTTTTGGATGAAGGATTTCTTTTAAAATGGTTTTGTCACCCGCTATAAAAGAAGGAATATCTAATAAATTTTTAACTAACATAAATATCGTGTTACTTAGTTTAAAATTAGAAAGTTTTTATCATCTTTGAACTTTATAATACACAAATTTAATAAATAACATGACGCCAGATCAATTGAAAGGCTTAAAACAGCGTTTAGCTGCGATAGGGAGGTATCTTTGACGTTGAAAAACGTTTAG
The DNA here is from genome assembly GCA_020629935.1 of Saprospiraceae bacterium. Taxonomy (GTDB): domain Bacteria; phylum Bacteroidota; class Bacteroidia; order Chitinophagales; family Saprospiraceae; genus JAHDCJ01. The sequence continues at coordinate 22,884 of JAHDCJ010000030.1, forward strand.
AGATTATACATGATGGAGAACAAAAATCACTTGATCCTGATTTTTGGAATAATCCAAAAGAAGCAGAAAAAATGCTGAAGACCATTAAAGGACATAAAAAATGGTTAGGTTTTTATGATACTTCCAACGGAGCAATTAATGATTTAGAAGTTTTACTCGAATTTTTTGAAGCGGAGGAAGTAGAAGCGGAGGAACTTAATAGTCAATATGCCTCTACACTTGATTTGATTGAAGATTTAGAATCTAGAGCAATGCTCAATCAACCTGAAGATGAATTGAGTTGTGTACTAACCATTAACTCAGGGGCAGGAGGCACAGAAGCAAATGATTGGTCAGATATGCTATTGCGCATGTATTTGATGTATGGCGATCGCCAAAATTTTAAAGTCAAAGAATTAAGTAAAGTGGATGGGGAAGTAGCTGGAATAAAATCAGTCAGCATCGAAATTCAAGGGGATTATGCCTATGGTTTTTTGAAGGGAGAAACAGGTGTTCATCGACTTGTTCGTATTAGTCCTTTTAATGCGCAAGGTAAACGTCAAACTACTTTCTCTTCTGTATTTGTCTATCCTTTAGTAGATGACTCTATTGAGATTGAAGTCAATAATGCCGATTTATCTTGGGATACTTTTAGAGCAAGTGGAGCTGGAGGACAACATGTGAATAAAACAGAATCTGCCGTTCGAGTCCGTCATGCTCCAAGTGGAGTCGTTGTCGAATGTCAAAAAGAAAGATCTCAACATTTAAATAAGGAGAAGGCACTTAAGATGTTGAAATCTAGACTGTACGAAATAGAAATTCGTAAGAAAAATGCGGCTAAAGATCAAGTGGAAGCGGGAAAACAAAATATTGAATGGGGTTCTCAAATTCGAAATTATGTATTGCATCCTTATAAATTAGTTAAAGATGTCCGTTCTGGTTTTGAGACTTCAAATCCTAGTGCGGTACTCGACGGCAAATTAGAAGATTTTATCAAAGCCTATTTGTTGAGAGGGAAGAAGTAGTCTTTTTTACAAATAAAACTTATATCGAAGCAGCACGTATACATTCTACTACCTTTTCCGCTTGACATGAATTTAAGCCAGATCCCCAACTTGCATTAAGCTCAATAATGAACCAACCATCTGTTGAATTATAACCTAAGTCGAGTACAAAGGTTTTAGGTAAATCTTCAGGGAAATGAGCTAAAAAATCTTCAGCCAAGATCCGTGCTTCTTTGATATCTCCCTCCCCTTCATAACAAGCTAAATCTTTGATTTCTCGATCTAGAATAAATGATCGAACTTCACTTTCAATTTTAATGATCTCAGAGACAATAATTTTTTCTTCTTCTGGAATTAAATGTACTTCCTTTTTGAAATCTGCTGCTGAATTATAAATTTGAGCGCGAAAAGCTTTAGGCTTTACTGGTTTAATAAATTTGGGATAGGTTAATTTAGGATAAATAGGTAAGGGTAAAGTTTTGATTTTTCGTTTGGTCCAGCGATTACCAATACGCGCAATAATTTCATCCTTTGGGGAAATGAGATCCACGCCTAAGACTTGAGCTAACACTAAAGTGAAGGTATCATTTCCATAAATGGATATTTTCTTATTTAAGACATCAGGCTTTAACCAAAATTTTGCTACACGTTGTACTTCTCCTCCTAGATTTTCCCAGGCTTGAGCTAAAGCATTCCGTTCTTCATCGTCTTTTTCTGGTATTAAAAGTAAATGCTGTTTCATAAAGACAAATTTACCTATTCAAACCGTAAAAAATAACCCAAGTTGAAAAATCTGATGTAAAATTGATGAAACGGTGATCCTCATGGGCTTTAACAAATAGTACATCATGTGTTTGTATGGGAATTTCTTTATCCTCTAAAACAAAAGTACCCGATCCACTGCTTATGATATATAATTCATCGCGTTCATGTGGAGTCTGTTTGTCCAATCCCTGAGGTTGATAAAATTCTATTTCCAAATCACTAAACTCAAGTAGTTTAATAAATTCATCTGGGCTTGTTTTTAATTGTGCTCTAGCTTTTTCTAAAGTAATATGCACAGGAATTTCCTCCAAAGAAATACCCTCAGTATCCACAATTTGATTCGTATGATACCTAAGATGCTCTACATAATCTTCAATGAGCCATTGCAAGTCCTTTTGCTCATCGTAGGCCAAAATAGCTTTTGAATAATCTTTAGGATTTATATGTTTTACCACCTGAATAATTTGTGTATTCAAAGCTTCAATTAAAGTCAAAAGTGATTTTAAATCTAGATACTGATAATCATTCGTCTTTACTAATTCATCTTGCGGATAGGAAGTGACCTCATAAACACCCTCATCAATTTGAATCTCATTGAACCTTTTTAAGTTATAAGAAGCGGAATCTATTAAATGTCCAATGATCTCCTTTCTTGACCATTTATTTTCGGCTCTCTTATGTAGAAAAATTTCTTTTGGAATAAAAGGAACCACTTGTTTTATTCGATTCAATTCGTTCTTAATTTCCTTTTCTATTTCAAAAACATACATATTTTCATTTTTTTATGTGAAAAATTAATATTTAAAAAAGCTGAAACCTTCATATATCATA
>JAHDCJ010000030.1:25562-47896 GCA_020629935.1 Saprospiraceae bacterium
ATTTTTTTATGTGAAAAATTAATATTTAAAAAAGCTGAAACCTTCATATATCATATCCGTATTTTCAATTGTACCTTTTTCTACTTTTTATATAAAATAAGACTTTTATCAAAATACTTCTTTAGTACAAAAGTACCCATTTTCTTCAGAAGTTTTAGCCAAAACCATTAAACATGAAATGCTCAAAAATATTTATTTTTCTTTTTATAATTAGTATCATTTTAACTCAAGGATGTAGAAAAGAAAATCCTACAGACCTGATGTCTACTTTAGATCTTGAACTACTTCGACTAATTGATATTAGTTCTAATGGGCAAGGGAAATCGTTTTATTTATTGCCTGATAGTGATGACTTAAATCACATACCACAAGATCCGAAAAATAGGTTAAATGCTTCAAAGGTCACCTTAGGAAAGCTTCTCTTTCATGAAACAGGATTGGCCATTTTTCCAAAAGAATCTACTGGAGCCAAGACTTATTCCTGTGCCAGTTGTCATCATTCAGCTGCTGGTTTTCAGGCAGGCAGAAAACAAGGAATTGGAGATGGCGGTTCTGGATTTGGATCCAATGGCGAATCGCGAATCAACAATCCGAATTACTCCGAGTCATCACTTGATGTACAACCCATTCGAACTCCCTCTACATTGAATAGCGCTTATCAAATCAATCAATTATGGGATGGTTCTTTTGGAGGAACTGGCCTAAATATTGGAACAGAGGCCAACTGGAATAAAGATACGCCTACTGAAAAGAATTTTCTTGGATTTCAAGGGGTAGAAACTCAAGCAATAGCAGGTTTTGAAGTTCATCGCCTTGGTATCGACACGTTGTTACTTAATAGAGAAAAGTACAAAACCTTATTTGATCTTGCTTTTCCCGAGTTGCCTGTAGAGGAAAGATTATCTACTCAAACGGTAGGTCTTGCTATTGCTGCTTATGAGCGAACTACGCTTTCTAATCAAGCACCTTTTCAAGAATGGATTAAAGAAGATTATGAGGCATTAACAGATCATCAAAAAGAAGGGGCTATTTTATTTTTTGGTAAAGCCAATTGTTATCAATGTCATAACAGCCCTGCATTGAATAGTATGGAGTTTTATGCTCTTGGACTTCACGGCCTCGATGGATCAGGCGTATACGGCTCAGAAACTTCAACTAGTGCAAAGAATAGAGGAAGAGGCGGTTTTACCAATAAAGCAGAAGATGACTATAAATTTAAAGTCCCTCAACTTTACAATTTAAAAGATTCTCCTTTTTATGGTCATGGCGGAAATATAAATTCTATTAATGAAATGATCGAATATAAAAACAAAGGAATGGCCCAAAACACAAATGTACCTTTAGGCCAATTGGCTTCTGAATTTATTCCGCTTAATTTAACAACTAAAGAAATAGAAGCACTTGAAGATTTTGTTACTAATGGATTATACGACCCCAATTTAGCACGTTACAATCCTAATAGACTACCTTCTGAGTTATGTTTCCCAAACAATGATGCCCAATCGAAGATTGATCTTGGTTGTAACTAACAAGATTGCTTTTATTATAAATACAAATAAAATTATTCACTCTAAATAAATATATTAAAAAAAATGAAACCTTTATTTGAATAAGCCCGTAATATAAGGTAACAAATGTGTAAATAAGGTTAGGTTAAATATAAATAAGGTTTCCCTCTGAATTGGTTATTCAGAGGGTTTTTTAATTTCCAGGCAATTTAAATCCAACTACAAAGCCAGCATCCCATCCAATACCTGGTCGATAACCATTGACAAAGTCTACTCGAATAAATCGGAAGAGTTTCCAACCGATATTATCTATTCCAAAACTCCATTCTACATAAGGTTTTTCTCCTTTAGCATATTGGACATGTGCCCCAGCCACTGTAGTAAATCCTAGTTTTTTGAGCAGTGGAATTTTATTCCAAATAAACCCATTAAAATGATGCATATAATGGCCTTCTACATATGGTTTATTGGTGCTGTATTGATAATAAGGTAACAATTGAAAAGTGCGTAAATATTTATTCCCATCAGCGAGTATGGTTTGATTGCCGTTGAAATGTTTATAGTCCATAAATTCAATCGCTTTTTTGCTTAAAAACATGCCGACTTCTCCAGCGATTCTGCTGCTACCGAACAGTCCCATCTCTATTCTTTCATATACGGATAAACGCAATTGATGATAGTTCACATCAGAGCCTAAGATCGGAAGTCCAGCAGTATAATGAATTGTTAAATCAGGCCATTTCGAACCAATAATAAATTTTCGATCTGGATATTTAATGTATTCTTGCTTTATTCTGAATCGCCAAGACATTTGAAATTTAAGCGCTTGATTTTGCACAAATGAAGGACTATAGTTTGTAGGATCTAAAGGATCATTTGCAGGGTAATCAACCATTTCTTTTTTCTTATTAAAACTATAGTTTGTGGTATTTAGCAATGGCCTTCGATCTGCATACTCAATGGAACCTTTAAAATAAATTCCGTTGGTTATTTCTTGTCTAAAATTAACTTCTCCATAGATTTTATCATACAACTTCATATAATGTTTTTTCGCAATCATGGCATACAGTCCATTGACCATTGGACCAATTGCTCCTTCATGAAATTGTTTAGCTTCCCAGCCTCCTCTAACACTTAACCGTGTAAATTTTGTACGATCAAAATTATAGGTTCCTATAATGTTCCCTCGTACTTTTTTGTCGGAAAATCCAAATTGTAAAGAAGGATTTACTTCAAACCATTTTGCCCCAATATCATCATATTCTTTACGATAAGATACATCAAGAGAAACGTTATATCCTTGCACTGCATTGAATCGAATGGTTCCCAAAAGCGGTGCAAATTCAAGGTATTTCTTTTTATAACTACGGCTAAAACTATAACCTGCAATTAATGATAAAGGCTTAAATTTATTATTCTTATGATCTACAGAATCTAGATAGGTTTTCGATTTCCATACGATTTGTAAGCTATCTTTTTTCGTGTAGTCAATATTTTCTTCTTTAGTTAATGGAATTGGACGAATGGTATCCCAATATTGCAAATCCTTTTCATTAGATTCTTCTTTTACTGTAAAGACCTCATTGCCAAAAAATCCTTTTTCAAAAGCAGGATTCAGTATATAGTTTTTAAATATTCCAGTAAAATAACCTTCAAATTTAAATTTCAATACCGCCGCATTAAAAGTGATTGTTTGTGATATGGGGAGCCATGCAGAATCTCCGGCAGGTACATGTACCTGCTTGATATAAAGCGTGTCTAAAACAGGGATTTTCGTGGCATCTTTAGTTAGGTACAATTCTGTACTATGAATATTCCAAAGGTCTTCAATGATGTAAATATATCCTCTAAACACTGGATCTAATTCTCGTTTTGGAATCACTTCAATTTTATTGACAAGACGCCCCACATCATCATAAAAAGTACCTTCCATTCGATACTTATACATCATCATCGCGTTATTCGCAATAGGGGAGACATTGGGTCTTCCAATGTCCACTTTAGAATCATAGAAGCTAAAATTCATTACTCTTGCTTGATTAAAACTAAAACCATTATCATCTCCACTCACTTTAGAAGAAATCATTACTTCCTTATAATCATTTGGTCTTCGATAATGCAATTTAGACACCGATTCGGACAGATAAACAATTCCTTGTCGATTGGAATCTAAACTTCCTCCGAAATCTCCAATTTCTTGACCTAAAATTTTCTCTGGCGCATCCAGTATTTTTTGATTTCCTTTGATATACACATCACAAGTAAATCCTTCTACTTGATCTTTATAAAATTTCCGTTTTTTGATTGCTTCTCTAATGACGCGATAGGCTGGATCTTCTGCATCTGCACTAACTACAATTTGAGTCAGACTTATTTCTTCAGGAGCAAGCATAACATCTAAAACCATATTACTATTCCCTACAACCACACTTTTGGTCAATTGCTTAAAGCCTACATATTGGTAAATGAGTTCATAATTACCCGGATCAAGATTTAAGACATAATTACCATTTTCATTGGATGTGGTGCCAATGGTGGTTCCTTTTAAATATACACTTGCAAAGGGTAAAGGCATTCCCTCATTATCACTAATTAAACCCGAAATTTCCGTAGCGAATAATGAGGTCGAATGAATTAAAATCCATAGAAATAAAATAAAACGGGATATCATGGAGTGTTTGTTTTGTTGAAATCAAAGATAAAGATAGATCGAATATGGAGACTATTTTTTCTAGTCTTGGTAAAACAAAGATAAATGCACTTATTAGCTATTAAAAATTTACCTTTGCAGTATGCAAGTTAAGTTTATGGTCGTATTCTAACAAAAATAGTCCATAGTTTAACAAAACTAATTATGAATCTTTAATATTAAACCTGTGTCTTTTTCTGAATTAAATTTAAATAGTAGTCTACGTAATGCGTTAGCTGATCTTGAGTATATAGAAGCTACACCAATACAAATAAAAGCTTTTCCCGTAGTGATGTCGGGTAGAGATATGATTGGAATTGCTCAAACTGGAACTGGTAAAACTTTTGCTTATTTACTTCCTATTCTACGGCAATTGACTTTTTCTAAAGATAATAAACCAAGGGCATTGATTATTGTACCTACTAGAGAATTAGTGGTTCAAGTGGTAGAGGAAGTAGAGAAACTTACTAAATACATGACGGTACGCGTGGTGGGCGCCTATGGAGGAACGAATATCAAAACGCAAAAGGCTGCTATACAAGCAGGAGTGGATATTGTAGTGGCCACCCCAGGAAGATTATTAGATTTAGCATTAACCAAAGTACTACGTTTGTCTAATGTGAAGAAATTTGTAATTGATGAGGTCGATGAAATGCTCAATTTAGGTTTTCGTACCCAATTGAATACTATTTTGGATGTACTTCCTAATAGAAAACAAAGTTTGCTTTTTTCTGCCACGATGACTGATGAAGTAGAAAAATTGATCGCTGACTTTTTTATTAATCCATTAAAAATAGAAGTCGATTTAAGAGGTACACCAGTAGAACAAATCAATCAGGCCTATTATAAAGTGCCTAATTTTTTTACGAAGAAAAACTTGCTTCATCATTTACTTTTAGAAGATGAAACATTATCTAAAGTACTTGTTTTTGTAAGTACTAAAAGTTTGGCCGATAGACTCTATGAATTATTACTTCCTGATTTTGGAGAACAAATTGGTATTATACACTCCAATAAATCTCAAAACTTTCGGATCAATACGGTAAAAGCGCTTCATGATGGCACCTTGCGCATATTAATTGCCACAGACATCATTGCCCGTGGATTAGATATTTCTAACGTTAGTCATGTGATCAATTTTGATGTACCCGAAGTTCCCGAACATTATATCCACCGAGTAGGTCGAACAGGTAGAGCGGATAAAAAAGGAGAAGCTATCAGTTTTGTTACTGAAAATGAAACCGCTTATTTCGATGCCATAGAAGGATTGATGAACTTAGATGTTCATTTAATTGAATTCCCTCAAAACGTTGAAATTTCGACAGAGGTAATACCAGAGGAAATTCCGAAAATGGGAGGAGATAAAAACTATCTTCCCAAAGTAAACATGTCTAAATCACAAGGTGCATTCCATGAGAAAAAGGCAAAAAACATGAAAGTGAATCTTGCCCATCTTAAACGAAAAGCTAGAGCTGACGAAAAGAAGAAAGCCAAAAGAAAAAAGAAACCAAGAAAGTAGGCTTATGCTAGAAAAAAGATGAAAATCAAGCAATAAAATTGGTCTTTAGATTAAGTGCCTTTTCTTTGTTTCATCCAAAAATTAAAAAAGCATACTGCGATTACAATGGAGATTTCAATAACCAAAAGCAGATTGAAATTTGTAATGATATTTTGTAAAATAAAATCAACCCCAAGACCTATTAGACAAATTGTGCTTATAATCAGCATTGCCATTTTGCCCCAACCTTCGACATCATTCTTCCTTCCTGATTTTAAATAATAGAATAGCGAATAAAGCCAAATTATCACACAAAAAACATTCAGAATACTTATCGAGTATGCTATGTATTTGTTTTTATTTCTAAGTAAAAAAAAGAAGAAATTCGTTCACTCTTTCTAAAAAAATCTACATAATAGATATCTGGAGCTCAATCTTTTTAACGTGCAAGAAACCCCGAATAGATAAAAATATTACATCCAATTTAAGATAAAGAATAAGGACCCAATACTAATTAGCAACCATAATAAAACGCCTTCTAAAAAAGGCTTAACACCTACTGATTTGATCGTTTCATAAGACAAACCCGCACCAATGAAAAATAAGGATAGGGTTAAGCCTTTCTTCGCAATAAAAACAATCCAAGTATAAGCCTCTTCAAAAGAGGGGAGATAGGTTCTTACTAACATGGCAAGAATAAAAAGACCAATAAAATAAGGTATCTTTAATTTACTGTTTTTTTGTCTAAAAAACACGGCCGTTCCTAAAGCTAATGGAATAATCCACAAAGCACGCCCTAACTTAACCGTTGTCGCAATTTGTAAAGCTTCATCACTAAATTTACTAGCAGCACCTACCACAGAACTTGTATCATGAATCGCAATAGCAGACCACATTCCAAATTGATAATCGGTCATTGCTAACCATAGGCCAATAAAAGGAAAAAGCAAAAGAGCCAAAGAATTGAGTATAAACACTGTGCCTAAAGCTATAGTCATTTGTTTTTCAGAAGCATCAATAACAGGAGCTACTGCGGCTATGGCACTTCCACCACAAATGGCGGTTCCGGAAGAAATTAGATAAGAGGTTTTGGGATCAATTTTTAAAATTTTACTGATCAACCAACCCACAATTAATACCGTTGTAATTGAACAAATGGTCATGATTAAACCCTCTTTACCTACTTCAAGCGCATTAAAGAAATTCATGCCAAAGCCTAGGCCAATGACAGAGCCTTTTAATAAATAACTAATAATTTTTTTATTATTTGAAATAAAAGGATGACCCGAAGTTTGGGCAATAACCAAACCTATAATTAGCGCAATCGGTGGATCTACATAAGGACTTAAACAAGCAATGATTGCAATAAAAAACACGACTTTTCTCCATTCCATATTCATTGGTTATTTGGTTAAATAATCTGCACAGTCTGTCAGTTGAAGTAAATGGATCTGTTCTTCTGTAATGTTTTCCATTACCTTTGTGATTTGTCCTTTTTCTAAATCCTTTCTATGATTTTGTTTGATTTCTTCCTCTTTAGTTAGCTTATTGAAAAGACAAAAACAATAGTCTTTTCGCCGAGTCAAATCACTAATTTCTCCTTCCATTGCTTTTTCACAATGCCCTATTGGAATACTAATTCCATTAATCTCTTGATAATTCGATGGGGTTAAATATGCCACTACGCTAAAAGCAGTAAACAAGGCAAAAAGTATACTGGTTAGACCAAAGGAGATCAACGGATCTTTAGATTTATAATTAAAAGAATTTTTGAGTGCTGTTCCCAAAAAAAGGGAAGCGACAAATATTAATATGAGCGCAACGACAAGAATCGGTATAGAGAACCAATCACCTGTTTGTATGGCCATTCTTACATATTCTTTTGCAGAGAAAAAAACCAATACAATTCCAGCTATTATTTTAATCCATTTCATCGAGGTGAAGGTAGGGAAGTAATTTAAGAAAGCCTTTATGATTAATCAAAAATCTGATCTAATTTGTCTGAATAATATTGGATAGCTTTTGCATAGGATTGCACCCCTTTATTTTTACTATTCGCAGCAATATGCTTTAGTAATATTTCCATAGATTCCTCATGCTCTTTTATATTATACAATGCCATAGCAAGAAAAATATCAAACTCTTTTTGTTGGGGAAATTCAGCAATCGCTTGACGCAATAAATCGACAGATAATTGATAATTTCCTGTTACTCTATATGTACTAGCCAAACCTAAGTAAGCGCCTTTTTTCTCTTCTGGAGAAAGAGATAAACCAAGCGCTTTTTCATAAAGTGGAATCGCCTCTGTTTCTCTTTCCATATTGTCGCACAACCAGGCATAATGATAATACAAGTTTCCTTGGTTAGGATTTGCTTTTATCAACGATTGAAATAAGGTTTCTGCTTTAGCCATTTCTTTTTCTGACCTTAATCGAATGGCTTCTTTTAATTGATCTTCCATGATTACTTGGTATATATCTCCACTCGAGAAGTCGATTGAAAAGGAGGATCTTGAAAGAGAACCGCTATGGTATTTCCATTATGAGAAATAGCTACTCGTTTATAACTGTTGCGATCACTTTTAGGAGCTATCGTCGCCTGTTTAGTCCAATTATTATTTTGTAATTGATACACTTCCAAAAAACCTTGTGATTGTGGTGTTCCAATTCCATCCGTTCCTGTAGATACATAATTTTGAACGACCACTGTACGTCCGTCTGTACTCATTCCCATAAGAATACCATCAATTTCATGGGTGTTTACAAAAATATTATTGTTCTTCTCTAGGATATGTGTCTTACGATTTCCATTCTCCATAAGCGCCATTTTATTCCCATTGCTTGACATAAAGGCTTGCTGTTCGAAATTGAGGTTATTTAAATTATTTGCCAAAGGCACTTGATCTTGCCAAGAAGTACCATTTCGTTTGAAAATATAAATTTTACTTCCTGAATGCATCACCACTTGATTGCCTAATTCATCCATCGATAATGGTACGAATTGGGAATTAGGAAAGGCATTACTGGGCAATGGAATTTCGTCTGTTTTTGTCCAGCTTCCATTATTTAAAAACCACATACTTGCGGCTTGTTGACTGGAAGGATTCGAATTTTTTATAGTAAAGGATTCTACAGCAAGTGTATTGCCCAATCCATTCATGATTACATTAGAATAGGGATAATTTGGCGTAGGGAAATTAGAAGGTAATAGAGGAGAAGTCATCCAAGTTCCATTATATTCTTTAAGTATTTGAATTGTTTCTTCATAACTATGCACAACCTCTTTTTCATTATTATTTATTAGAGGAGAAAAGAAAGATTCACCTGCAACTCCACTAGAATTTGAATTCGATGTGGGAAAAATTAATGGATAATTCAGTCCTGATTTTTTATAAATATTTCGAAAACCTTTATCATTACTCCAGCCAGTTAGTACCAATAAATTACCATTTTTTGATAAGCTAACAAATCGGGCATTGGGTTGAGTAAAAGTGGAGGTCTTTTGAAATGCTCCAAGATTGGTAGTTGCTCCTTGATATCCTACTTTACAACCAAAAACTACTAAAACAAGTATACTTAAAGCCAATACTATTTTCATGATTTATTGTTTTTTAACCCAATTAGAAATGTACTCCATTACTTCTTCATTAAAGGTTTCTTCTATTTTTGAATACTCTGAAAATGCGCCTGTTTCTGCTTTTTGAAATAAATGATTCAAACCAGAAAACATTTTAATAGTCACTTTTTTATTCTTCGCTTTTTTCAGTGATTTTTTAATTCCTTTTAAATTCTCTTTAGCCGTAACTTGCACATCTAAAGAACCATTGATTGCTAATACTGGGCATTTAACTTTTTGAAGATTTTTTGTAGGATCTTGTTGTATAAAATAAGAAAACCAAGGATTTAATATCGTACCTAATTGTCCGCCTATAAATTTTTCTTTGTCCCCAATTTCTTTTTGTATCTCATTTGGAAATCGATCATACCCATCGGAAAAAATGGTAGTTAAAGCATTTCTTTTTTGATTAAAATCTAAACCTTCTGATTGGTTTAAAAATTCGTAGGCTTCTTTAACGATCGATTGATTGACTTTACGTTGTTCAGGAGAAACACCTTCAGCCAAGGCACTCCGATCAGACTGAATAAGCATTAATTCTTGAATAGGAATTCCAGGGCCAGCCAACAAACCAATAAAATCAACAGACTCATATTTAGCCGCTACAATTGGAGCAATCATACCGCCTTCACTATGGCCTAAAATTCCAATCTTTTTTTCTTTTAAATCGGGTCGTTTACTTAAAAAATGTACCACCGCATGGGCATCATCAGCAAGGTCCCCTGTATGTGCTCTGTGATAATCTCCTGTCGATTCTCCCACACCTCGTTCGTCGTATCTAAAAACAGCAATACCTTGTCGGGTTAAATAATCAGAGAGCACCAAAAAAGGTCGATGATTTAATGGACCAAGATCAGAATTTCGATCTTGTGGTCCTGAACCATTAACTAAAACAACAACTTGATCGAACGCGTCGGGTTTAGTTAACGTTCCAACAATGGTTTGACTATTTGCTGGATTACGAAAACTTATATCTTCTTGTAAATAAGGAAAATTTTTAGGTTCCTGTGGACGAGGGTTTATTTTCTTTCCAATTTTTTTTCTCGATAACTCCAAAGGAAAACTATATCCTGCTTGTTTAAAATCACCATGAATCATTTTTGCTCCTTCTCCAACTAATCCTTCGAAAACCATTTGGAGTTTGGCTGCTTTTATCGTTAAATTCCCCTCCATTAAGATGGTTTCATCCATAGGAATTCCTTTTGCCCCTTGATCTGGACTATCCATAGTGCTCACTAAGGTACCTGCTTCATTTTGAATATGAAAAACTAAATTCAGCTTAGTTCCTTGTACCTCTAGGATTCCATACCAATCACCTTCTACCGATTGAGCAAAAGAAGGGGAGAGGAATAAAAGAAGTAGAAAAATGCAAATGGTATGTTTCATTTTATTTTATTTTTAGCCTGCGGCAAAATAGTCACCAATTTTTAATCCTTCAGGAGTTTCATCAAAAAATATACTTACCGCCGATTCATAAATATTTCCTTCTTCATCTTCTCCTTTTTCATACAATTCAATGTGCTTCCTTGATTTTCCAGCATACTCGGTAACTTTCAGATCTTTGTATTTGAGGGGTTTAAGGAGTGCTTTAAATTCTTTGGTAAATACAAACATCGAAGTCATATCAAAAAGCTCAGGCTTTTCTTTGTTCATTAAAAACGTTCGATAAGTCTCTTTATTATCGGATAAGATGGCGGATTTAATTTTATCAAAATCAGCCGCATAATTATAAGAGGTCGTATGATTATCAGAGTTTGGCTCTTTGGGGCTTGAATTATTGCAACTCCATAGGTTAATGATCAATAAGACAAAGAATAATTGTTTCATACATGAATAATTTTATTTGAGGTAAATTTAACCTTGATTAGGTCAAGGTAGTTAATCTTTCTTTTGTTTAAAAATTTGATTACTAATTTGTTTGGGCAACATGGGGTGAATCATTTGACCAATATAATTTTTAGGAAATTCTTCTTTGATCCCAAATCGCTCGGGTTCTTTATCTGGACAAACATAAGTTCCAAATAAAATATCCATTAGAGGAGAAATATTGGCGTAATTTCCAGCATCTCGATCAAGATCATGATGCCAATGATGAAGCTCAGGAGCTCCAAAAATCATACGAAGAGGCTTAGGAATAGGCAATCGAACATTGGAATGAATGTAGATGGCCCAAATGCCTCTAAAAGCGATTAAACCAGCGATAGTTTCTAATGGAAAACCAAGGATAAAGGCTGGGAGATTAATTAAACCAATAGTATAAATGGAGTCGAGTGGATGTTCTCTGTGTGCAGCAAGCCAATCTAAATGCTCTGCACTGTGATGTACTTTATGGAAGCGCCATAAAAAGCCTACACGGTGTTGTAAACGATGTCCCCAATAAATCAAAAAATCACTTAAAACAATAACCTCCAAAGCTTGGAGCCACCAAGGTTGATTGGCTACTGATTGGCGAAAATCATAAGAAATGAGACTATGCAATTCTGCACTAAAATGAGTGAGTACCCACGTCACCATAAAGCCCCAAAAACAATATTGTCCAAGGAAAAAAAACAAATCTAGCCACCATTGCGGCCTAAAGAATTTTTGTTCCTTTTTGGCTGGAAACATTTTTTCCATTGGATAAAAGAGTACAATGAGAAACAAAAAACTTAAACCTGTAGATAAAAATATTTGGTAAATTTGCATAAATTATTGGTCGTCATTTGCAGGATCTTGATTATCTTGAGGATCTATAATGTAGGCACTTTTCGAACTATATATCTTAGGTTTTACTGGACGATCCTTCATGTTCTTTTTTGCTGTTCCTGATCCATTATTGACATTCCCTGTAGAATCTACTTTTAAGGTGTCATTAATCAAATTTTCTACTGGTTTTATTTCTAATTCATCATCTGAAAATACGCGACCAGATTTTGAGCTTGGTATAATTACTTTATCCAATTTAGGTTTTTCCTCCTTATTTTCTAATTCAGGAAGAATCATCATTTTGGATCCTGGCATCATCCTTTCCTTTTTGGGAGGAGAATCCACTTTCATTTTATTATTTTCTACATCCGAAGAATCGCTTGTATTGATTTCTTTATTCGTTTTGCTCTTTTCTGTAGAAAAACATCCAGAGCGAAAAGCCACAAAAGAAGCCATAAGACTAATAAATAAAGCTAAAGTCAATATTTTAAATGGGGTTGAATTTTGCATTGGTCATGTTTTACAATTACATTAAATAACATTTATTTTGTCCTAGTGCTTACTTTAATAGGGTAGTAGAATTTATTTTTTTCGAAAAAAAAATTTAGTCGTTGGTCATTGGTGCATCAATCCGATAAACCGAGCAATCCTTTAACGTGGGTAAATCGAGCATTTTAGGATGGGCAAATTCACCATCATATTGCATTCCGATTTTTTGCATGACCTTAATAGAATTTACATTCCTTTTTGTAGCTACTGAATAAATCTTTTTTAATTTCAAGGTTTCAAACGCATACTTTAAACAGGCCTTTGCTCCTTCAGTAGCAAATCCTTTACCCCAATGTTTTTGTGCTAGGCGCCATCCGATGTCAACACAAGGCGTAAAATAAGCTTCATAAGCTTGATTTGACATACCAATAAATCCGATAAATGTTTGACTATCTAATCGATCTACCGCAAAATAGCAATAGCCAAATTCTTTTAATTGAATCTTCATCCGATTAAGAAAACCTTGGGTATGGGCTTCGCCTACTGTACTAGGAAAAAACTCCATGACTTTTTCATCCATATTTAATGCCGTCATGGGTAATAAATCTTGTGGTTTCCAAGCGCGAAAACCAAGTCGTTCCGAGGTAAAAAGATATTCCATCTATAGTCCAAATTGATTAAAATGATGATCTAAATGTTTATAAAATTGCGTACTCCATTCTTTCGTGCTTAATGCACCAAATGCTCCACTAACCTTTCCTTCAAAAAAGGATTTTTTAGTTTGGGTAGTTTTCACAAAATCGACAAATCTTGCTTTTTCCTTATCAAAATCTCGATCTCCTTTGATTTCAAATACTGGAGCAGTTTGAGAATTCTTTTTATAAGGTTTATCGCCTACCACTGTTTTCTTTAAAAACAGTTTAAGCATAAATCGCATAAAGGCATTATATTTTACCTCCACATTGCCATAGGTAATGTCATAATTCACATTGAGATGGGCAAGCATTTGCGCTGCTGTCATTTTCCCCCATAGCGGTTTAGTTTCGGCAGTGAGTTGGTCTAAACGAGATAAAATATGATCTGTAGTAGAAGCTTCAAAAACACTAGGAAAATTCATAAATATTCTTTTAGAAATTGAAAACTTTAAATTAAAAATAAAAGCAGAGAATACAAATATCTACGAAAAGATAATTTATAATTGTTAATTAATAAATTGTAATCGAATCATTTAGTGTTTTTTGGTTCAATTTATCTTGTTAACACAGGAATATAATACATTGATAGTTAATGACTTATATCGTATTTTTTCTTTGATTAAAAAAATGACAAAAATCCGTTAAAATGTGGATAAAAACAGTGTTTCAGATTCTTTTTTCTTTCTAAAAAAACGTAATTTTACAGGTCTTTTTGAAATATTATAAATTTTAAGAAATTATATGGAATCAGGAGAGAAAATTATTCCTATTAAAATTGAGGAAGAAATGAAATCAGCCTACATTGATTATTCAATGTCGGTTATTGTTTCAAGAGCACTTCCAGATATTCGCGATGGTTTAAAGCCCGTGCATAGAAGAGTGCTTTTCGGTATGAATGGTTTAGGATTAACCTATAATAAATCCCACAAAAAATCTGCTCGTATTGTAGGGGAGGTTTTAGGTAAGTATCACCCGCATGGTGATTCATCTGTGTATGACACGATGGTACGTATGGCCCAAACTTGGTCTTTACGTTATCCTTTAGTTGATGGCCAAGGAAACTTTGGTTCTATTGATGGAGATAGCCCTGCGGCTATGCGTTATACGGAAGCTCGTTTAAAGCGAATAAGTGATGAAATTTTATCTGATCTTGAAAAAGAAACGGTAGATTTTCGATTAAACTTTGATGATACCTTAGAGGAACCTACCGTATTACCTACCAAAGTGCCTAATCTTCTAATTAACGGAGCTTCTGGTATTGCCGTAGGTATGGCTACCAATATGTTGCCGCACAATCTATCAGAAGTAGTTGATGGTATTAATGCCTATTTAAATAATTACGACATTACTACAGATGAATTGATTGAATTCATCAAAGCTCCAGATTTTCCAACGGGTGGAATTATCTATGGATATGAAGGAGTGAAGCAAGGTTTTGAGACAGGTAGAGGCCGAGTGGTTGTTCGAGGAGTTGCAGAAATAGAGACTACCAAAACTGGGCGTGAACGAATTGTCATTACTGAAATTCCTTACCAAGTGAATAAAGCCAATTTGATTATCAAAATGGCGGATTTGGTTAATGAAAAACGTATTGAAGGAATTTCGGACCTTCGAGATGAATCGGATCGAAATGGAATGCGTATTGTCGTGGAAGTGAAACGCGATGCGATGGCCAATGTTGTATTAAGTAAGCTTTATAAATATACTCCACTACAAAGTAGTTATGGAGTCAATAATGTGGCTTTAGTTAATGGTCGACCTCGCATTGTTAATCTAAAGACCATTATTGAGGAATTTGTTAAATTCCGATTGGAAGTAATTACACGTAGAACACAATACGATCTACGAAAAGCAGAAGAGAGAGCGCATATCTTAAGAGGACTTATTTATGCCTTGGATTACATTGATCAGATTATTTCATTGATTCGGTCTTCAAAAACAACTGAAGAGGCTAAAAAGGCCTTAATTGAAAGTAAATTCTTATCAGCTGCGCAGAAAAAATCAGCTTTAGAGAAATTGGCCATCCCTGCAGATAGCGAAACGGTACTTAGCGAAATTCAAGCGAAAGCCATTTTGGAAATGCGTTTGCAGAAATTAGTTGGACTAGAACGCGACAAGTTAAATGCAGAATTTGATGAGTTAATGAAAAAGATTGATCATTTGAATCAAATCTTGAACTCTGAAGAAATGCGTAAAGATATCATCCGTGGTGAATTGGGTGAAGTAAAAGATAAATACGGTGATGAGCGACGTACGCGTATTGAGTATGCTGCTGGAGAGATTTCTATTGAAGATATGATCGCTGATGAAGAAGTCGTAGTGACTATTTCTCATTTAGGTTATTTGAAACGAACAAAAGCGGCAGAATATAGAAGTCAAAGTCGTGGAGGAAGAGGAGCTAAAGGTTCTTCTACACGTAATGAAGACTTTATCGAGCATATGTTTACTGCCTCTACACATAATTATTTGATGTTTTTTACAGAGCGTGGGCGCTGTTTCTGGCTGCGAGTATATGAAGTCCCAGAAGGAAGTAAACAAACTAAAGGACGGGTATTACAAAATATTATTGCCATACCTAAGGATGATAAAGTTAAGGCTTATGTAGTCGTTAAAGATTTAACGGATCAAGAGTTCCTTCAAACGCATAATATTGTCCTTTGTACACGTAAAGGAAAAATTAAGAAAACGTCTATTGAAGCCTTCTCTCGACCAAGAGCAAATGGTATTAATGCGATTACCATTAATGAAGGAGACCAATTATTAGAAGCCAAATTAACTACTGGTAATGATGATATCTTGATGGCTTTAAAATCAGGAAGAGCCATTCGTTTCCCAGAATCGAAGGCAAGACCAATGGGTCGGACAGCGGCTGGAGTGCGCGGAATTACTGTAGTTAAGGAGGATGATGTAGTAATTGGTATGATTTGTGTAAATCCTGAAGATAAGGACACAACTATTTTAGTTGTTTCTGAAAAAGGAAATGGAAAACGATCCGCCTTAGATGAATACCGAATTACGAATAGAGGAGGAAAAGGAGTAAAGACGCTAAACGTTACAGAAAAAACAGGAGGACTGGTTGCGATTAAAGCAGTAACTGAAAATGATGATTTGATGATCATCAATAAATCAGGAATTACCATCCGAATGGCTGTAAGTGAATTGCGTGTTATGGGAAGAGCAACCCAAGGTGTTCGATTGATCAATTTATCTAAGAATGATGAAATTGCTGATGTAGCATTAGCAGTAAAGGAAGATGAAGAAGAAAATGCAGATATTGATCCTACAAATGAAAACCCAGAGAATACATCTGAGACGTCGGATGATGCTCCCGAAGAATAGCTAAAGGGAGGTTCTCTTGTTATAGGAAAAGATGGTAACATCGATTCTCCCTTTTTTTTAACTAAATATCAAACCAAACATGAAAAAAGTTGTATTATGTTTACTGGCTTTCACTTTCGTTTTTAGTGCCAGTGATTTATTTGGTCAAGGTGCTGCAGATTTAAAAGCGGCTTCAAAGGCCTTGACGAATTATAAGTATGACCGTGAGAAAAATGCTGCAGAAATTGTAACTGCTGCAACGAAAATTGAATCTGCACTTAAAGATGGCGAGGTAAGTTCTAAAGGTAAATCTTGGCTTACTAAAGGTGAAATTTTCAAAGAATTATCAAGCAATGAGTTTTATTCTTTAAAATATCCTGATGCAGCCTTAAATGCTACCAATGCATATAAGAAAGCGCTTGATGTTTGTGAAAAGAAATTCGAAATCAATGAAGCCGTTACTGGCCTTGCTGGTTTAGGCGAAGGATTAAACAAAAGTGCCGCTAATAAATTGGATAAAAAGGATTATGAAGGATCTTATAATAACCTTAATGCACTTTTAGATATCAAATCAATCTTAGACGAAAAAGGTAAAGGCGATATGCTTTTAGCTAAAGCGGAAGATTTAAGCCGTACAGAATTCTTTACTGCTTATACGGCAAGACTAGCTGGAAAAGAAAAGCGATCTGCTACCTTATTTGAAAAATTAGCTAAGTCTGATTTTGCTAAAGAAGAGCCTTCTATTTTCGTAAATCTTTATTTACTTAATGAGAAAACTGATGAAGATAAAGCCATTGGATTTTTGAAACAAGGAAGAGAAATTTTCCCAGAAGACCAGACTTTATTATTAAACATCGCACAGCATTATTTAAACAAAAATGATCTAGCTGGAGCAGAATCTGCATTAAGCGAAGCGATTGCTAAAGATCCAGACAATGCGATTTTAATTACTTCTTTAGGAAAAGTATACGATGATCTTTATCAGAAAGATGACAAATTTAATCCTGATTATTTCAAAAGTGCAGAGAAATATTATGTAGCTGCAATTGAAAAGAAAGGAGATCATATTCCTGCTTTGTATAACTTAGGTGCATTATACTTTAATGCGACTAAGCCACTTAGAGAAAAGATGAATAATCTTCCTATGAGTGCGGATAAAGAGTATAATCAATTGAAAGAAGAAGTAAATACTAAAATGAAGCAAGCATTGCCTTATTTCGAAAAAGTAGAAGCTTTAGATGCCAATGATAAAAATACAGTTATTGCCTTGAAAGAAGTACATGCCGCTCTTGGAGATGCAGAAAAATCTTCTAAATACAAGAAAAAATTAGACACTATGAAGGGCGGAAAATAATTCCCTTTTCTATAATAAAAATGGACGGGTCATCTTTGGATGATCCGTTTTTTTTTGTATTCATCCTATAAAAATCTTCTAATTAATTACAAGGCTTTTTTTCTGCACCTTTTTGCTTAAGATATTCTTTTACTTTTTTTCCATCAGCAATTTGAAAAACTGATTTTCCTTTATTTGTACAAGCATTTAGATTTGCTCCAGCCTTCACAAATGCTTCTACCATTTTAAAATCTTTTTCTTTTCTTGCTTTATTTGAAGCAAAATGAAAAGGAGTGTAGCCGCTTTTGTTTTTCGAATTTACCGCTGCGCCATGCCTTAAAAGCAAAGCCATAATTTCATGATCTCGTTTGTTTCGCAAGAATAACATTTGGAAAATAGTGCTTTTTGTCGCCTTACCAATAGCGTTACTATAAGATGGTCTTTTTCGTTTTTTAAGACTGGCCAGATGAAGAAGATAATTTCCTGTTTTAGGATCTGAATAAAGGTTAGGATCAGCACCTTTTTCTAACAAAAGTTTGACCACCTCTTTGTGTGAACCATTCCTTGAATAAGTTACCGCAGTTTGAAGATATTCTTTTTCATTAAAGTCTAATTTAGGATTACACGTTTTACAATTACTTAGCAGTTTAATTATTTTCATGTTAGGGCCTGATTCTTTTTTACCTTCTATGGCTTTTATCATAACTGGCTTTGTATCTACTCCTTTGGTAAGACAATATTCAATAGCAGGGATATAATTTTTGCTTACAGCATAAACCACCACCATATCTTGTGTTACTTTTTTATTTAAGCACATTTTAAATATTTCAAAGTTTTTATTGTCGATCGCCTGCTTGGCAGGTTCAATAGTATTTATTGCTTCTTTATTTTTGTCGTATAATAATTTAAATACACTCGTTGAATTGGCTTTAGCTGATATTAAAAATGTACTTTCTTTTGGACTGATCTTAGTAAGTACTAAACGTATGGCCTGCAAGTTTTTATCTGACACTGAAGCGTCTAGATCAGCATAGGTAGGATTTATTCCTTTTCCCAATATTTTTTTTGCTAATGGGACACTCTTTTTTAAAGATAGACTTAAGGTGGAATTACTTGGTTTAACCCCTTTGTCAATCATGTAGTTTGCCAGCCAAACGGTATTGTTTTTTAATGCGTAGTCAATTGGACGAGCGGTTACATTTTGAACATTGTTTATATTTTTAAATACTAAAAAAACTAGATCTTTGTCGAAGATGGAATCACAAGCCATATTCAATTGTTCTGGTGTTGTTTTAGTTTTAATTTTTTCAACTAAATAAGAAATTACCTGCTTATTTTTAGTTTTGATAGCTTCGTCCATTGCACGTTTCTGTATAGCTTTTAAATCACCGCCTTGGCCAATATTTTTCATTAAATTATTAAAATTATTCGTCCTGATATCGCTAAGCAACATTTCGCTAGTGACCATTGGATAGGCTTTAAGATCATAGTGAATTCTCCAAATACTATTTCCATATTTATAATGATGGACCATGTTGTTAATATTAGTGTTTGGATCAAAGTTGCCTAATTGAATTCTAAGTGAATTTCCTTTTAATAAATCATCACCCCCCGTATCTTCTTCGTATAAAGTAGCATGGATTAAAAGTTCCGTGTTTGTTTTATTTTTCACATAAATATGCTTGGTATGACTTCTCCCAACTAAACCACTTTTTACTCCATCAAAATTACTGTCTTCTGAAACACCAAAGAGATAAGGGTTCGTTCCTGGAGACATATACGCATCGCCGTTTATTTTTAACGCGACTTGTCCAAAAACATCATCTCCATTGGATTCATCTGCTCGGACCACTTCAATTCCTTTAAAGGTTAGGGAGAAATGCTGATAGCCTGGTTCTATAAATTTTACTGGTCCTTTTGGACTGTTAGGCGAATGCATTTTTCTTTCTTGAAAAAGTTGAACAAAATCTTTAAAAACTTTTTCAACCCCTTTGCCAATTGTATCTAATCCTTTCTCTATTTCTTTTGAAGCTCCCTTTACTCCATCGCTGATAAAATCAAGTGCTTCCTCGGCCAGTTCAACCCCTTTGTTAAAAAGAGCAATGGCAAGATCACCAGAGTTATCAATAATTTGTTCTCCAATCGCAGCTACCAAATTACCAACAGTTGCTGGAATTTTTTCAGGACTGGCAAAATCAATATCTACCGGTAAGTTAAATGAAAAGTCTTTTCCAATTGCTCTATACTCAACCCCCAAATTCAATGCAGTAGTGGCATTATCAATACTTGAATTTATGGTAATGGCATTTACAGAAAAAATATCTTTAAAGAGCAAATCAACAATTTCTCCCGCCAGACTACCACCATATGTTCTTATGTATTCGCTTAACTCATCAGCTAAACTAGCGAAAATGGGTTTAAAAGATCCATTAAGTTTTAATTTTCCAGTATTTAGAAAATCACTTCCTTTAATATTAATCTTACCTTTCATTAGACCCGCAAAATTTGTTTCTGCATCGATGTTTATTCCATTTTTATCTATAAACATTTTAGTGCCCGTACCTTGTACTCCAAACAATTTCAATTCACCATTTAATTCAATTTTCGGATTTTTGACATCAATGTTAATATCATATCCAGCCCCCTGAGTGGCATCATCTTTCGAATGAATAGCAAATAATTCAACGCCTCCTATTTCGTATAAAATGGGTTCTACACTTCCTGCAAATTGAGCACCAGAAGAAGGGTCCAAACCTAACTTAAGTTTTCCTCTAATAAAATCAAAAAAGACGACATCACCATCTATCAAAAAAGACTTGTTCGACGGATCTAATTTGATTTTAGCATTATTTATTCCAACGTTTAAGACATCCTTTAAAGATTTAGGTATATCAATATCATTTTCAAATGCCTCAATAATTTTTAATAGATTAAAATTTTTCATATCGGCAGTGTAACTACTATTGATTGGATCATTTACATCTAGATCAAGATCAATCATGCCTTTAATTCTTCTATCTTCCGAATTCCTAGATTTTGGTTTTTCTCCCAAACTTAAAGCCATTTTTACAGCTGCTTTGTCTATGACAGAACTTCCACTTAAACTAAGTGCTCCTCCTATTTCTTGGAAGCTAATTTTAGGAATGCCAAAGGGTTCGTACCATTCTTGGGGTTGATTATTGTCATCTAATGAAACAATTCCAAAAGATCCACCAATAGAAGCAGAGGAGGGTTCACCAATTAACCCTAAGGTAAATTGCAGATTGGCATCATCAATTTTTAATATACCTTTACCATGTATTCCAAGATCTAATGTTTTAGGCGATTTGTAATCCAAACTTACGCCAATACCTTTAAATATTATTTCTTCACTAATCTTTTTATCAAAATCAGCAAAGGCTTCTAGATGAGTATTAAATTTTTTATCCAATGATCCTGCAATTAAAAGAGTGGGCAATTCTTCAAATAGTCGATGGAGTTTTAAGTTGTTTTTAGGATCAACACGTTTGATCTTATCTACCAATATTTCTTTTCGAACCAATCCTTCTAAGCCCATTTTTAAGGCTCCTTTTTTACCTTCATCGTCATTGGTCAAGCCTATTTTAAATTCTTCTACGAAATTAATATCATCTATAATCGACAAGCTTTTGTCAATATCTTTAAATTTGAATTCATTAGGTGGACTATAAGTAAAAGAATAGAGCAAGTCCGTTTCTTTTTTTTGTAATTTCATTTGAACGCCCTGATCATTTTCTATAACAAATTTTTTACTTACTGGATAAATGGAAAAATCAAATGAAGGTATCGATACTTGACCTAGTAATCCTTTAAAGGGGTCTACGTTTATTTCATTAAATAATGAATTGCCACCAAGACTTTTAAAGAATGAGTGGATGGTAATGGGTTGATCTAATCGTCCACTAAAGCGAAGGTCTTCTTTTTTTAAAACGAAAGGAGCAACTAATTTTAAGTCTGTATTAAATAGAATTACATCTAATTCTCCTCCATATTCATTTTTTTCATTTGGCGCAATATTAAAATTCTCAAAAGAGAGCACTTGTGTCTTTAAAACACTAAATGGAAGTAATAAAATTAGGATAATAGAATGGATAATTGACCTATTCCAAAATGAATATATAGAAGGTCTATCTAATGGAAATTTTTTCATTTTTTTGGGGTTTAAAGCATGAAAATTTCCCCTTTGATATTTCAAAATCAGGGATTACATATTATGTTTAATCTAAATATAATTAAATTAATTGATATATGAAAAAATATAAGAAGACGGGCATTAAAAGGAAGGGGAGTGGGTGGTGTTTTTTCTATACTAATGCAAGTTGATTTTTGGTTGATAAGCCACTATAAGTTGGTTATTTCATAAAGAATAAATCCTTTTATAGTTTTCATTAAAAGATGACATATGATCCTTTTTATCTTATTTCGAATAGTTGCCTTTGGGATACTGAGTGTCTATATCTGTAAATATTTGTTTTTTAAATTCCTT
>JAHDCJ010000148.1 GCA_020629935.1 Saprospiraceae bacterium
ATTGGAAACCTTGATATGGAAACTTTAAGATCTTTAGGATTGTAAGAACAAACCTAATCTTATAAAATTAAAGCCTCTGACGATTTTCTGTCAGAGGCTTTTTTAGTACCTTGGCTTATCTTCACTAATCCAAGACTCATGACTTATCTTCGTATCATAATAATCTACCTCACTTTATTTTTATTTGATCTTTCCTCTGCTTATAGTCAGCGATATGAACAATGGAATAGCGCTGAAATTTATGAAGGAATTAAAAAACTTAGTGTACTCGGTTCCGCTTTATATATCGCAGCTCATCCAGATGATGAAAATACTGGTTTTATTGCTTATCTAGCGAAAGATCGCAAAATGAGAGCCGCCTACATTTCCCTGACTAGGGGAGATGGAGGACAAAATCGAATTGGTCCAGAAATTAGAGAGTCTTTAGGAATAATTAGAACACAAGAGTTACTCAAAGCAAGATCAGTAGACCAAGGCCTACAATTCTTTTCTAGAGCCAATGATTTTGGATTTTCTAAAAACGCAGAAGAAACATTTACGATTTGGGATAAAGAAAAAGTATTGTCCGATTTGGTTTGGACCATCCGTAAATTTCAACCAGATGTACTCATTACTAGATTTCCTCATACCCCCGCACCTACACATGGACATCATACGGCCTCGGCACAATTAGCCTATGAGGCTTTTGATCTAGCAGGAGATGCTACCGCCTTTCCTGATCAACTAAAATATGTAAAGGTATGGCAACCCAAACGCCTAGTCTTTAATACTTCTTGGAGAATGTATGGTTCCAAAGCTGATTTTGAAGCTGCGGATAAAAGTGATCTTTTGAAGGTAGATGTAGGAGCTTACTATCCAGCAGAAGGAAAATCAAACTCAGAAATTGCAGCGATTAGTCGAAGCCAACACCAATGCCAAGCCATGGGAACTGCACAAGAACGCGGACAACGAATGGAGTATCTGAAACACTTAAAAGGTGTTCCCGCCACTTCCGATTTATTTGATAATATTGATACCAAATGGACAAGAATTTCGGGCGGAAATAAATTAAAGAAATTGTTGACTAAAATTGAAAAGCAGTATCAATTGGATCAACCTGAAAAAAGTATTCCAGATTTAATTTCGGCCAAAAACATTATTCAACATTTGCCAAATGGCATTTGGAAAGAAGCAAAACTTGAAGAAATTAATCATTTAATTCAACAATGTCTCGCTTTATATGTAGAGGTTTCTGCCAATGAATATGCCATTCATCCAGGCCAAAAAATAACTGTAGATATTGAACTAACCCTACGGGCAAAAAGCAATGTAAATCTATCTAAGATCGATTTTTTGGGGGTAGAAAAAATGGAAAAAAAGATTGATGAAAATTTAAAATTTAATCAACCATTTACCCTCTCAGAAGCATTAACGGTAAATAAAAATACGGCAATTTCTATTCCTTATTGGTTGAAGAAAAAACCTCAAAAAGGAATGTATGTGGTCGATGATCAAAAGCAAATTGGGCATCCTCAAAATTCAAATGAATTATTTGTCAGTTTGCATTTAATGTTAGAAAACCAACCTATTCGTATTGATGTGCCGATTACTTATAAATGGTTAGATCCAGTGGTGGGCGAACGAGTAAGAAATGTCGCATTTGCTCCTTCCGTTTCGGTAAACTTAAAAGAGAAAATGTTCATTTTTGCGAATGAAAAACCTCAAAACATTGATGTCGTATTAAAATCATATAAGGACAATGCAGAAGGAATTATTAAAGTACAGATACCTGAAAATTGGTCTGTCGAGCCTTCTGAAATTAAATATAATTTATTGAAAAAAGGAGATGAAAAACAGATAAGTTTGAATATATTTCCTCCTGAATCTGGTCAAAGTTCAGGTAATATTTCTTTCGAAGAAAAAGGAAAATCTAGCCTTGAAAAAATAGAAATTGAATATGATCACATTCCTCATCAATTATTCTTTAATGAAGTAAAAGGAAAATTAGTTAAACTTGATCTTAAAAAAACAGATAAAAAAATTGCTTATTTAATGGGCGCAGGAGATAAAATGCCCGAAAGCCTTCGGCAAATTGGTTATCAAGTTAATCTTTTTAAACCAGAAGAAATCAATAGACAATCTCTAAAAGAATTCGACGTAATGATAATGGGAATTCGTGCCTATAACACAGAAAAAAGATTACCTTTTTTGAAAGAAATATTGATGGATTTTGTAAACGAAGGTGGAACTATGATTGTGCAATATAACACAAGTTTTCGCTTGGTAACAGAAGACATTGGACCTTATCCATTGAGCCTTTCAAAAGACCGAGTTACGGTAGAAGAAGCGCCAGTAACAATTTTAAACCCAAAGCATAAAGTCTTAAATTATCCAAATAAAATAACAGCAAAAGATTTTGATCATTGGGTGCAAGAACGCGGATTATATTTTCCAAATCAATGGGACGAAAAGTATGAGGCCATTTTTTCTATTAATGATCCAGGCGAAAATCCTAAACAAGGAGCCTTGTTAATTGCTCCATATGGAAAAGGACATTTTGTTTATACCGGAATCTCCTGGTTTAGACAATTGCCAGCTGGAGTTCCAGGTGCTTTTCGAATATTTACTAATTTAATTGAAATTGATAATGAGCCCTAAAGAAAATCAAATTAAAGATAGAGCTACCTTTGAAGATCGTCCTCCATTTTTTAATACTTGGAATGGATTATATCTCTTTGTGCTTGCATTTCAAATAATAATCATTTTCGTTTTTTACCTCTTTACAAAATATTACGCATGAGATCAATAGATTGGATTGTATTGATTGGTACCTTGTCTTATATCATCCTATATGGATTATGGAAGTCTAAAGGCGTAAATAATACGAAAGATTTCTTATTGGGTAAACAAGAATTAAAATGGTGGACCATCGGTTTGTCAATCATTGCCACCCAAGCAAGTGCGATAACTTTTTTATCTACGCCAGGTCAAGCCTTCGAAGATGGAATGCGATTTATCCAATTCTATTTAGGAATGCCTTTGGCAATGGTCATCCTTGCAGCATTTGTGGTCCCACTTTATTATAAATATGAAGTGTACACTGCTTACCAATATCTAGAAAGTCGTTTCGATCTACGTACCCGACAACTTGCGGCTGCATTGTTTTTAATTCAACGTGGACTAGCAGCTGGAATCGTCATTTATGCGCCAGCAATTATTCTTTCCAATATCCTGAGTTGGAATCTAGAACTGACCATCTTGCTCATGGGAGCTATGGTCATTCTTTATACCGTCTCTGGTGGAACAGATGCGGTAAGCCAAACACAAAAACAACAAATGATTGTCATACTAAGCGGGATGTTTATTGCATTCCTTATTATGGTCAATTTGCTGCCAGATGATATCTCTTTCGGGAGTGCATTAACAATCGCTGGAGAAATGGATAAACTCAATGTAATCGATTTTGAATTTGATCTTTCTAATCGATATAATGTCTGGTCAGGTTTGCTAGGGGGGACTTTTCTATTTCTCTCTTACTTTGGAACAGACCAATCTCAAGTACAACGATATCTGTCGGGGAAATCTTTAAAGGAAAGCCGCTTAGGTCTTATCTTTAATGGCTTGTTTAAAGTCCCAATGCAATTCATGATTTTATTGATTGGCGCAATTATGTTCGTTTTTTATCAATTCAATCAGCCCCCTTTACATTTCAATAAAAATTCAGTCAACCAAATTCGACTTTCAGAATATAAGGAAGCGTATGAAAAATTAGAGGAAAGACAAACCATAGTCTTTAATCAAAAGCAAGTACACATTAGAAACTTTCTAGACGCTAAATCGGGAGGTGATGGCAAAGATATTCAACAGGCCAGAATGGTTCTTGATAAAAGTAGGGAAGAAGAGACCAAGTTGAGAACGCAAGCTAAGGAAATAATGGGTCAAGTGAAAAGCATTAAAAAAGCAAGAGAAGCGGATTATGTGTTCATTACTTTTATCTTAACTTATCTTCCACCTGGATTAGTCGGTTTACTTATCGCGGTCATTTTTTCGGCTGCTATGTCAACCACAGCCTCCGAACTTAATGCGCTTGCGACGACTACAACCATTGACTTCTATCAACGTTCTTGGGCTAAAAATAAAGAAGATAAACATTACCTCTTTGCTTCCAAAGGATTTACCATCTTATGGGGACTTATTGCTTTATCTTTTGCAATGGTAGCTGGAGCATTTGACAATCTTATTGAGGCGGTGAATATTGTAGGTTCTGTTTTTTATGGGGCAATTTTAGGAATTTTCTTAACCGCCTTTTTCTTGCCTTATATCAGAGCAAAAGCTATTTTTATGGGAGCATTGATCGGCGAGATTTTAGTCATTACGGTTTTTGTATTAGATAAAATGGAGAAACTAAATATTGCTTATCTTTGGTTAAATTTGATCGGTTGTATATTAGTGATTCTACTTGCTGCAGGCTTCCAGTTTTTATTAAAAGAACCCAAAGTAAACGTACCTTTAAAAAACAAAATTGATCAAGAAGATATATTAGATAGTGATGAAGTTTAAGTAATTTCACGAAGAAAAATAATTTGAAATATGATAAATTCAATTCAAGAAACCCCAGGTGTTTGTTCTTTTATTCCACTGCTGTACATTGGTTGGGCAGATGATGTATTGAGCCCAAGTGAAGTCAAAATTATTCGTGAAAAGATAAAGGAAATGCCTTGGCTCTCTTCGAAAGAAAAAAAGATCATCAACGATTGGAGTAATCCCAAAAATCCTCCTTCAGAAGAACTCATTGAACATTGGGTAGCGCTAATTAAAGAGTCCGCTAAAGGGCTAACCGAAATTAATAAAAACTTTTTAGTGGATCTCGGGATGCGCATGGCAGCTGCTGGAAGCGAAAGCTCAAATGTCCCTTGGTCAACGGATGCGGCTAAATTAGCATTGGAAGAAATTGAAAATTCATTAGGTTTTCTAGACCATAATAATTTTAAAGATATTCTTTCTGAAGAGCAAATCACTTCGTTAAAATTAGCTCAAAAAAAAATAGCTTCTTTTGATATAGAGGCTTTGACAAATTTGTTAGATGGCCCACATCGAAAAGCAAAGAATAGAACTCGACAATTATTAGCAGACCCCGAATTTCAACTACAATACTATGCAGATAAAGAAGAATATAGAAACCAAACACTAAAGTGGACGAAGTTACTCGCAGCACAAGGTGCAGGTTCCATTTTTTATCCTAAAGAATATGGGGGCGAAGATGACATCGAAAAATATGCCGCAGTATTCGAAATATTAGGCCATCATGATTTAAGTCTTGCAATTAAATTTGGTGTGCAATTTGGACTTTTTGGTGGAAGTGTTTGTTGGCTTGGGACCAAAAAACAGCATGACCCATTTTTAAATAAAATCGCTACTGGAGAATTACTCGGTTGTTTTGCAATGACAGAAACAGGCCATGGTTCAAATGTAAGAGATATAGAAACCACAGCTACCTTTGATCCTGAAACGAAAGAATTTATTATTCAAACGCCAAATGATCAAGCTAAAAAAGAATACATTGGAAATGCGATTCATGGGGAAATGGCTTCAGTATTTGCTCAACTCATTACGAATGAGCAATCTTATGGAGTTCATGCATTTTTAGTTACTCTTCGTGATAAACAAGGCGAATTAATGCCTGGAATACGAGTAGAAGATTGCGGTTATAAACTAGGATTAAATGGGGTAGATAATGGACGAATTTGGTTTGATCAAGTGCGTGTTCCTATGGCTAATTTGTTAAATAAATTTGGAGATGTTGATCAAGAGGGAAATTATTCAAGCCCAATTGAAAGCGAAGGAAGACGATTTTTTACCATGTTAGGAACATTGGTTGGTGGACGAGTTTGTGTCCCTCTCGCAGGATTAAGTGCAGCAAAAAATGGACTTGCAGTCGCTATAAAATATGCTGCTAGAAGAAGACAGTTTGGAGCAGAAGGCGAACAAGAGAAATTGCTTTTAGATTATCCAAGCCATCAACGAAGATTAATTCCACGACTAGCAAAAGCTTATGCAGTAAATTTTGCGCTACATCATTTAGTATTAAGGTTTTCTAATAAAACAGAGGAAGATAGTCGAGAAATTGAAACCCTTGCAGCAGCACTCAAATCTTATGCAACATGGTTCACTTCAGATACCTTGCAAGAGTGTAGAGAAGCATGTGGTGGCAAAGGATATCTCTCCGAAAATCAATTTGGAACTTGGAAAGCAGATACAGAAGTATTCACTACATTTGAAGGAGATAACACAGTCTTATTTCAATTAGTAGCCAAAGGTTTATTAACCGAATATAAAGAAGAATTTAACGATGGGGGAGTTTGGGGGATTGTAAAGTTTCTAACTCGTCAAGTAGTCGATTCATTTTCTGAAATAACAATTTCTGACAACATTAAAGAATCTCATTTACTAAGTGATGAATTTCAATTAGATGCCTTTAAATTTAGAGAAAGACAAATCTTAATGTCTATCGCTAGACGCCTTAGGAAATTAATCAGTAGAAAAATAACACCCTACCAAGCGGTATTAAGATGTCAAAACCAAATGCTCTCATTAGCCAATGCTTTTGCAGAGAAAGTGGTATTTGAACAAATGGCAAAAGTTACCAATGATCCTCAAAATTTGGACCTGAAACCTATATTAAAACAACTCAAAAATCTATACGCACTTCACACGATTGAAAGTGATTTAAGTTGGTTTCTTGAAAGTGAATATATCGCTCCAATAAAATCAAAAGCTATTCGAAAATTAGTAGACAAGTTATGTTTAGAGTTAAAGGATCATGCAGTAGATTTGGTGGAAGCATTCAATATCCCATCTCCATGTTTAAATGCTCAAATCATTCAATAGTATATGTATATTAAACTCCCAAAAGGGATATGTTCGAAAACAATTAATCAATAGGATCCGAAGAATGTTTTATATAGAATCTTTTTGTAAGAAAAGTAGAAAAAAAAACAGATCATATCCAATAAAAATAACATTGACTTAACCTAGAATCCATTCAAAATTTGTACTTTTGAAGCAACAAAACTAATATTTTGTTCGTTTTGTGACTAGGTTAAGAATATAAAATGATAGAAGATCGATGATGGTTACATTTGATCTTCAAAGGTAAAGTTTTTTCAATATTTCCTTTTTTGATTTTTTCAATCAGGGAAATAATAATTAATTGGGCGGTTATACAGGCTTTCCACTTGTATTCAACCTTCTAGATTTGCATTCCACTAATTTTTATAGATATTTCTGCATAAAATGCAGCAACTACCTATAAAAAAGTTTCATAGCAAATCCAGAAGGTTTCATATCGCTTCAATCCTTACCGCAAAGCTAAAATTTTGCGGTTTTTGTGGTTATTTTTTTAAACATTAAACCGAATAATCGGAAAGAATTTTACTAAACTCCCTTTTCAATGGATCCTTTTTACATTATTAAGTGTAAAAGAAAAGCATATGCTTTAACAAAATCTTTTGCGCTTGTTCTTCTTTTCATTTGTTCTTTTGTTTATTCTTTTGCACAGTGCCCTGAATTTACAGAAGATTATATCTCTCAAGGAGTATGTGCAGGAAGCTCCTCCTTACAAGAACTATTTATTTCCGAATATATTGAAGGTACTGGAAATAGTAAATGTATTGAGATTTTTAATCCTAATGCTGCAGCTATTGATTTGACAGCTGAAAATTATACTATTGTTATCTATAGTAATGGTTCGGGTACAGCATCAACAACAGTAGCCTTAACAGGAACCATTTTAGGAGGAGAGACTTTTGTGCTTTGTGATGTAGACGCAGCCGCAGGATTTCTTTCAAGTGCTGATCAAACAACCAATGCCTCACTTTATAATGGAGATGATGCAGTAGGTTTAGCACATGATGGTACTTTAGTAGATATAATAGGCCAAATAGGCTGTGACCCAGGAAATGCATGGACGAGTGTTAGTAACACAACACTAAATAATACCATTATTCGTGATCCATCAATTACAGGTGGAATTACAACAAATCCTGGAGGAGCTTGTAATAATAGTTCTTTTACTACACTTGAAGGTGAATGGTCGTCATTAGGAGAAAACGGAAATAACCTAGGTCAACATACATACTCGAATCCATTAAATGATCCTTGTTGCTCCATTTGTCCTGGAGATGAAGTATGTATTTCTATTTCTGGACAATCATTACCTGTTGGGCCAGGTACAATAGATTTTTACTATAGTTCTACCAGTGGATTTAATCCTTATGTTGATCAAAGTAATTTTTTGGGTTCTGTAGATATTATTTCACCTTCTGGCGGTGATCCAATTGATAATTCTGTAACATATGATACTCCAACTCTTACAGGTGTTTTTATTAATGCGTGTGGAATGGAAGGTGAGAATGAATTTTTAACTATTAATACTGGGAATTCAGGTCTAGCAATTGCTGGCCTTGATATTCATTACAATAGTAGTAGTTCAACTGGAGGTTGCCCACCTCCACCCTTAAATGATGTTTTAGTTTATAATTCAACAAATGATGTCGCGAATACAGCACTGATCACTAATATGAATACGGTGGCTGGGTGTACATTATTTCAAGCTGCCCCAGCAAATGTTCCAGCAAATAGTCAAGTTATCGTGTTTTCTAACGCTCTTAATCCTGCAAATTATGACTTTTCACCTTTTTGTGGTCAAACTATTTATGTGGTTTTTGCAAGTGGATGGACCGCAAGTGGTAATTTTAGTAATGCAGATGGGGCTACGAGAAGTTTCTGTATAAATTATACAGGTTGTGCGGCATGTCCAGAAACATATACCTATACAAATCCAGATACTGGAGATGCTTCAACACTTGATGGAACTATTGCAAATTGGACTGCTCCAGGTGCAGTTAATTCTGTAGAACCAGATGCTCCAGAATGTGGAGGTTTAGGAGTAATTCAACAGTATGATCCACTTGAATTCTGTTTTTCATTCGATCAATCTTTTTGTAATACTGGAACTATTTATGTTCAAGGAATTATTAATCCTCATCCAGACGAAGCAAATCCAACTACTAATCAAGGAACAAATTGTGAAATAACAGATACTTATTCTTCTACCTCAGAATATTCTTTCTGTTTAAATTGCCCAGAACCCACTATATCGAATGCTTCAAATATCTCTTGTAATGGAAATTCAGATGGTTCAATTGCTTTAGGTATTACAAATGGAACGGCTCCTTACTCTTTTTCTTGGAGTAATAATGAAACTACTCAAAATATTTCTAACCTCACTTCAGGAACCTATTCTGTAACGGTAACGGATGATAATGGATGTGAGGTTACGGCATCTGCAATAATAACCGAACCGACATCAGTAACTGCGAGTGCAGTTATAGATAATAATGTAAGCTGCAATGGTTTAAGTGATGGTGGTGCCACGGCGAGTGGTGGCGGAGGCACAACTCCATATACTTATGTATGGGACAATGGAGAAGGTTCTGCCTCTGCGACGGGTTTATCAGCTGGTACTCATATCGTTACGGTAAGTGATGCAAATAGCTGTGAAGCTACGGCCTCTGTTTTAATAACGGAACCAACGGTGGTAACTG
>JAHDCJ010000149.1 GCA_020629935.1 Saprospiraceae bacterium
TCAGCCAAATTGGTAAAAAACCAATCTCCTCCCCTAGAATCGTAAGCTTCTAAAAGAAGTTTTTGTTGTTGCTTCTCATCTTTTTTCAATTCCCGATTTATAAAAAATGTATCTAATAAATTATTCAAATCTGAAGCCACATAACTCATCTTTTTAATTCCTGAACTTCCCCAAGTTGGAAATACTTTTTTAAGGATATAATTCTTCTCCACTTTTTTTGACTCAAACGTTGGAAAGTATTTTTTCAAATACTTATACAAATCAACCACCTTTTGATCCTTATTGAAATAATCCGTCTCAATAAACTTTTCAAATAGTCGCAACTCGGTCTTTTCTAGCAACCGTAATCGAGCAATCAATTTAGATTTTTGCATAAAACATTTTAATAAAAAAGATAAACATAGTGGATTTTCAACAATATGTAACCAACACAAAACACTACAAATCAACACTATACAATATTTAGTAATAAAAAAAAGCCTCTCAAATCTACGGAAAAATATAGGATTTTCCATAAAAATGTAGTTTACCACAAATAAGAAAGAGACTAAGTTTGTATCAACAATTTTCGCGAAAACAAATCAATTTTATTTATCACTTTTTAAATTTCAAAATCATGAAAAATTACATTTTTTTAATCCTCGCATCTTTTGCTTTAATTTTTGCAGCATGCGAAAAAACCTCCAACGAGGTGATCAATCCTTCCCATCCAATCTTAGCTAAAAAAGGATCTTCAATCAATAATGGCCCTCTGGTTATTTCTGTCAATGGTGCGCAGTCTTCTACAGGAGTTAATGCATTTGATCCAATAAACTTAAGTGCTGTCAATTGCAATGGGAACGAATCGGATGTATTTATTATCACTTACAGAGATGTGAATTATATTCAGTCTTACGAATGTCTAAACGAATCCGATATGTACAACGCATTAGTCTTAGCTGGACTTTCTCCAGGAGATGCGCAAACAAGAACAACCAAAATTTTTCATACAGCAAATAATGAAGCTACCTTCTATGGAGAAACTGCAGGTATACTCGCTGACATTGTGCTTCCTTCTAATCATTTGATTGGACGTTATATCGGTTCTACTTGGTCAAAATTCTATTTGGATCCTGCTTCTTGTTATGATGGCTGTGAACCAGAAATGGGTTATCTAAATTGTGACGAAGGTTTAATCACAAACGTACAACACACTGCAGGTTCTTTTGGAAATGTAATCCAATCAGGAGCTACTCCAATAGCTTTTAGATTATCAGGAAATTGCGATCCTTCATTTAACTTAATTGTGAACATGACGCCAACTGAATTAATCAATACACTAACAGCTAGCGGTCGTCCTGCAAATTGGGTGTCAAAAACCTTTGAAGATATCCTATTCGGTAACATTACAGAACGTGACTTTTGGAATACTTTCCAATTTTTTGTCGCCCCTAACCATCCTTTGTTTATTAGTTTAAATCAAACCGATCCTAATTGTTACTATATGTCTGAAGCATCATCAACTTTAAACTACATTGATTCAACTGGAGACGTCGGTCTTTCGCACTATGGCGTTTATGGCTACGGAGATCTTACCTGCAATGACGATGACATCAATTAGTCTTAATTAAAACTTAGACTTCCCTCATTTTTTTAATCACTTTTTTAACTGTTGTTTAGAATTGATTTTCGAATTAGCCTAATACCAGAGTAATCGCAGATCAATGGACCAAATGCTTAGTCCCTATTTCAAGGATCTTTTCTAAACAACTTCATTTTCAAAATTTACAAATCATGAAAAATTTATCAAATATCTTATCCATCATTTTTTTATTTACCTTCTTATTTACCAACCTTGATGCTCAAATTAATGTAAACAATGCCTGGGGCAAAAAATATAGTTGGGAAGACAGCAATTTCAACACCAGCTGGGGATCTGTTATTTATCGCAATGGACCAATAGCTATTGGTACAAATAATCATCATGGAAATGCCATGCTTACCGTAAGAAGTAGAGGAGCCCAAGGATTTAGCGGTCAAGCATACAATTACAACATCGTCTCCGAAATAAAAGACAATACCGAAAGAGCTTTTGCAGTCAAAAGAGATAATGGCATCACTTTCCAAATTGATGGCGACGGAAGAACTTACATTGGTTTCGATCGTCCAAACACCAGTTGGAAAAAATCTAAATTTATGCTTTGGGTTGATGGCGCCATCACGTGTACAAAAGTAAAAGTGCAATTAACCTCCACAGATGATTGGGCAGATTATGTATTCCAAAAAGATTATGCCTTAATGCCTATTGATCAAGTAGCTCAATTTATTGCTACCAATAAACATTTACCTAACATCCCTTCTGCTCAACAATTAGTAAAAGAAGAAGGTATAGAACTACTAGACATAACAACCAAACAACAAGAAAAAATCGAAGAACTTTTCTTGTACATGATCCAATTAAACGAAGAAAACAAAGCACTTAAATCTAGACTAGACCTTCTAGAAAACAAGTAAAAAGCAAGTAATCACTTTTTAAACTTTAAAATTATTTTATCATGAAAAAAATACGATTAATATGGATCTTGCTTTTTCCGTTTTTAATGCAGGCACAAACCAATCTAGTCCCAAACGGAAGTTTTGAAATGGGAACGACTCCAACAAGTCAGGCCCAACTGACCAATGCTACGGGTTGGATTGTAAACAATACCGCAGATCTTTATCAAGCGGGCCCCAACTGCAATAACAATAATTGTTTCTCTGGTTTTTATTCAACTGCTCCTGGTCAATGTTCAGGCTCTTCCCCTTTTACTGGGAATATATTAAACGCTGCACATGGAAACAGATATATCGGATTTGGTTCTTGTGAATCCGCAGCAACTCAATTGACGGAGCCCACTGCATGTGGTGTATACCGCTTAAGCTTTTGGTATTCTCCTATGTGCTATGATCAGGATTTACAAATCAACGCTTACCTTTTAAATCAAGCGCCTCCTACAACACTTGCAGATTGTACAAACCCTGGATATTCTTCGCCTCCTTTCGCAACATTAAATTTCAATTCTTCAACTACAGATAATAGCCATCAGCCAGGCACCTGGTATTATTATCAAAGTGATATCATTGGTGTTGAAGAAGGTTTAAGTTGGTTTTCGATTAAAGGCCTTCATACTGGAGGTGCTTTTGGAGACCCAAGATACATGTACATTGATGATATTCAACTTACTCAAATAGAATCTTGTGAAGAGCTTTGTCATGGAGTGGATGCACCTGAAATCATCGGAACTGCTCCTTTCGGAGCTATGGCTGATGTGGTAGTCCCCAACGAATGGCAATGGACCGTACTTATCAATGGAGGCGTTCGCTATCGATTAACTATTTGGAATCGAAATGGTGGCTTGGTCTATGAAGACGAAGATTGCAACGGTGCAGGTTTTTCCAATAAACCAATCTGTTGGAATGGGCAACGCGCTGGAGATAATCCATTATTAGATTTAGCCCAAGACCTATATACATTTTCGCTTCAGGTTTGGGGTTGTGATGGAAAAAGGACGATGGAAAATGGAGGCATCACTTTAGTTTATGGTTCATCTGAAGAATCGAGTAAAGGTCAACCATCGCTATTAGAATGCGTCGATAGTAATGCCTCAGGTTTTGATCCATATTGTTGTCCAGATTATATCATCGAACACAATGAAATGCATTATGGAGAACGCTTGTTTACCGCAGATCAATATGTGGAATTTTCCAATGTTTATATCGAAAACTACAACATTGATCCTTTCCTCATTCAGGCTGGGGAGTATATTGAGTTATTACCTGAAACTGAAATTCAAACAGGGTCAAATTTTACGGCTGAAATTGAATCTTGTGATACTACAATAACCAAACAGGCCGAGGATATCGTAAAATTACCTGAGGGATATCTATTGAAAGACCTCCCCTTTTCATTGATCGATAATCCATCCAAATTAGAAACTGATCTTAATAAGCATCTAATTTCAGATTTGACTATTCAACCCAATCCTACGAATGGGAATACCACCATTCAATTTAACTTATCGGATAAAAATCAAATAAATTTGGAAATATTTAATAGCCACGGGCAACAAATAAAGACCGTAGTCCAAAATCAATTTTTTGAATTAGGAACACATCAAATCCAACTAGATTTGAGCCATCTTCCTGCGGGCATTTACTTTTGTAAAATACAATCCCAAAGTCAGTTCCTTACTAAAAAAATTATACTGAACAGGTAATTTTGATTTTGCGATTACCTAAAAGTCACTCCTCAATTTATGGGAGTGGCTTTTTTATTTGGGGCCACCCTCCGGGCCGTGCTATCCACTATAATGTACTCGGCTCCTATCGTCGCCTCCGTGCATTCCGTTCCTATCACTTGTCCAAGCATCTCGCATCCTTTCTAAAATTTTCTTAACAAAAGATTAAATGATTGAAATGCAATTTAGTTGCGGTCAAAAAAGTTTATATTTGTCTACATGCGTATTATCGCTTTCATATTATCCATCTTTATTTTGACCTCAAGTATCCTTCCTTGTATGGATGGGTTGGTGGATCATGGACATCAAGAAATGGAATTGGTAAAAGATCTAGATCATCAGCATGACTCCCATGATCATTGCTCCCCATTTTGTGTTTGTGCATGTTGTGGTATTTCGATCACAATACCAAGTATTAAATCATTATCCACAGAAAAAAATATTTATTTAAAAAAGCATTCCTACCATTATGCTTTTTCTTATCACTTCTCTTTACTCTCCAAAGTTTGGCATCCTCCTGCCATCGTCTAACTTCCTACAGAAAGGTTTTTATAAAAAAACTAAACCTTTTTTTCATATTTAAGTAAAACATATAAGACCATACATTTGTCTTCCATTTTTAAATTAAACAGGTATGTTTGATCGAATTATTGCGTATTCTATACACAATAAATTTGTTGTCGGTATATTGGTTATTGCATTAATTGCAGTAGGTATCTTTTCTATGCAACGCCTACCTATTGATGCACTACCTGATATTACGAACAACCAAGTCCAAATCATTACTACTTCTCCAAGCTTAGCTACGCAAGAGGTCGAGTTATTCATTACTTATCCTATTGAGTTGGCAGTAAAATCTATTGCTGATATTGTTGAACTTCGATCAGTCAGTCGATTTGGTTTAAGTGTGGTAACCGTAGTTTTTGAAGAAAATGTCGACCTCTATTGGGCAAGAAGTCAAATTACTGAACGACTAAAAGAAGCAGAAGAAGCCATTCCTGCAAACTATGGCAGACCCAAACTCGCACCAATAAGCACAGGCTTAGGAGAAATTTTACAATACACCATTTCTCCAGAAAAAGGATACGAAGACCAATACGATATCATGGAACTTCGTTCGATTCAAGATTGGATTATTGTACCCCAATTATTAGGCACAAAAGGCGTAGCCGAAGTGAATACTTTGGGAGGTATTTTAAAAGAATATGAAGTCGCCGTCAATCCAGACAATCTCAAAAACATGAACATCACCATGTCTGAGATTTTTGAAGCTTTGGAAAGAAATAATGAAAATACAGGTGGCGCGTATATCGATAAAAAACCCAATGCCTATTTCATACGAAGTATTGGAATGATTAATTCATTAGAAGACATCAAAAAGGTCGTTATCAAAAATGAAAATAACATTCCTATCCTTATTCGAGATATCGCTGAAGTAAAATTTGGCAGCGCCATTCGATACGGTGCCTCTACTAAAAATGGAAAAGGAGAAGTGGTTAGTGGAATGGTTATGATGCTAAAAGGAGAAAATAGCGCTGAGATTATTCGACTTGCGAAAGACCAATTAGAAAAAATAAAAAAGTCGCTTCCTGAAGGGGTAAACGTAACCTATTTTTTAGATCGTAGTAAATTAGTAAATCGAGCCATTGCTACCGTACAAACCAATCTTATTGAAGGAGCATTGATCGTTATTTTCATTTTAGTTTTACTCATCGGAAATTGGAGAGCAGGCTTAATTGTAGCTACCGTAATCCCTTTAGCTTTACTTTTTGCTGTTTCTATGATGTATGCCTTTGGCGTCAGTGGAAACCTCATGAGTTTAGGCGCAATTGACTTTGGTTTAATTGTAGATGGCGCAGTTATTATTGTAGAGTCTATCGTCCATCGACTCCAAATTCGTACGGATCAAAAACGGTTAACCCATGCAGAAATGGATGAAGCAGTTTATCAAGCTGCCTCTAAAATTAGGACCAGCGCCGCCTTTGGAGAAATCATTATTTTAATTGTCTACTTACCCATTTTGGCATTAGTAGGCATTGAGGGTAAGATGTTTAAACCTATGGCACAAACGGTTTCTTTTGCTATACTTGGAGCCTTCATTTTGTCCTTAACTTATGTGCCAATGATGAGTGCTTTACTTCTTAGCAAAAACATCAAACAAAAGCCCAATTTTTCAGATCGAATCATTGGATTCTTCCAATGGTGTTATCGGCCAATTTTGAATTTCGCTTTAAAAATAAAAGTACTCGTACTTCTACTTGCAACGGGTCTTTTAGTCGTGGCTTTTTTGACTTTTCAAACCCTAGGCGGTGAATTTATTCCTACCTTAGTAGAAGGTGATATTGCTACCCATGTCATTATTCCTCCTGGTGGTTCGCTAGAACAAGAGATCGAAATGACCACTCGAACCGAACAAATTTTATTAGACAATTTCCCAGAAATTGAACAGGTAGTCTCTAAAATTGGGAGTGCAGAAGTTCCTACAGATCCGATGCCGATGGAAGTAGCAGATGTGATGGTCATCATGAAAGAAACGGCACATCCTCCTTCCGCTCATGAACGTAGACAAATGATTGAAAAAATGGAGAAGGTGTTGAGTGATCTTCCTGGTGTGACCACCGAATTTAGTCAACCCATCCAAATGCGATTTAATGAATTGATGACTGGGGTGCGTAGTGATGTAGGCATTAAAATTTTCGGAGAAGACATTGAATATCTAGTAGCACTTGGCGATCAAACAGTAAATTTAATTCAAGGAATCGAGGGCGTCGTAGATGCACGCGCAGAACCTGTAGCGGGCTTGGCCCAAATTACAATCAAATACAATAAAGATAAATTAGCCTTGTATGGTTTGAATGTAGATGATTTAAATCATACGGTAAGTATGGGCTTTGCAGGAGCTAAAGCAGGAGCGGTTTATGAAGGAGAAAAAAAATATGATTTAGTGGTTCGCTTAGGCGCACCTTATCGTCAAGATATTGATCAATTGAAAAATTTGTATGTCTCTTTACCTTCAAAGAATCAAATATTACTAGAGCAAGTGGCTGACATAAAATACGAAAGAGGCCCTGCTCAAATTAGTAGAGAAGAAGGGAAACGAAGAATCATCATTGGGTTTAATGTTCGAAATCGAGATGTAGAATCTGTAGTAAAAGAAATTCAAGCCAAACTCGATCGCCAATTAAAATTGCCTACCGGTTACTATACGAAATACGCAGGTCAATTTCAAAATCTAGTAGAAGCAAACAAACGATTATCTATTGCGGTCCCCATCGCTTTAGCTTTGATTTTCATTCTACTCTTTTTTACATTCAATAGCATCAAACAGTCCTTACTTATATTTACCGCCATCCCTTTTGCGGCTATTGGTGGGGTCTTTGCACTTTGGCTTAGAGCTATGCCATTTAGTATTTCTGCGGGGGTTGGATTTATTGCGCTCTTTGGTGTGGCGGTACTCAATGGCATTGTATTAATTTCCTATTTCAATCAATTAAAAGCAGAGGGACATAGTGATATATTAGAGCGAATTCGGGAAGGCACGAAAGTACGTTTGCGTCCAGTAATTATGACCGCAGCAGTAGCTTCTCTTGGTTTTCTTCCTATGGCATTAAGTACAAGTGCTGGAGCAGAAGTTCAAAAGCCCTTAGCTACAGTAGTGATCGGAGGATTAATTACCGCTACCCTATTGACCTTAATCGTTTTACCTATTCTTTATTATTATTCCGAAAAGAAATGGAGCTTCTTTTCTAAAGAATCTGAAACTACCGATTCGATTTAATTTAAAAAGAAAACGACATGATTTTTTCCAATATAAAAATGAATATTTTACTAAGCATCCTTTTACTTCTGAGTGCTTGTCATTCACATGAACCTGGAGATGGACATGACCACGGACATGATCACGGGACAACAACCCATCCTCCTCCTCCTGACCATCACAATGGACATGAGGACCATTCAAAAGACGAAAGTATTATTCTAAATCAAGCGCAATATACCAATGCAAGTATTGATACGGGTTGGTTTGAAATGAAAAATTTAAACGAAGTGATTCATGCCAATGGATATACCAAATTAGATCCACAAGATCAAGCGGAGGTTAGTATGCCTGTTAGCGGAACCATTCAATCTATCCATGTAATTGAAGGCGATTATGTGCGAAAAGGAACCACTTTAGCAACCATGTTAAGTTTAGAATATAATAGACTCTTACTCGACAAAGCAGAATTAGAAGAAGAGATCAGTGTAGAGCAAGCACAAATCCCCTATCTTCAAGAAGCCTATGATCGAGCTAAAATTTTAACCGCAGAAGGGATTAATGCGGAAGCTGATCTTCAAAAGGTACGGACAGATTTACATACCAAACAAGCGAAGATTTCTGCGATTGCCAAACAGGTTGATTTACTTAATCAAACGATTCAATTAATTGGTTATTCAGACTCTCCCACGCTTAGTATAAAAGCACCAATCAATGGATATATTACAGAAGTCATGTTAAAGATTGGTACCATTACTCAAGCAGGAGATTTGATGTTTTCTATTGTAGATAATTCTCAAATGCATGTCGATCTTTTAGTTTATGAAAAGGATTTAAGCAAAGTAAGGAAAGGCCAAAAAGTTCGGTTTATCCTTACCAATCAATCCAATAAAGAAATCGAAGGAAAAATATACAACATAGGTAAATCATTTGAGAACGACACTAAAACGGTAGCCGTACATGCTGACATCAAAGAAAATGATGCTAAGCTTATTCCAGGCATGTATGTTAATGCACTTATTGATGTAGGTGATAATAAAGTGCAAAGCTTACCTACAGACGCCGTAGTCATGGCAGAAGGTAGGCATTTCATTTTTTTGTTGGAAAAAGAAAATGAGCATCATGCCCATGATGGTCCACATGATCATTCGCATGCACACGAAGCAAAAGACGAAATTCGTTTTACTCGCTTAGAGGTTAAAACAGGTCCGATTAACTTAGGCTATATTGCAGTCACTCCCCTTGGACTAATACCC
Organism: Saprospiraceae bacterium; assembly: GCA_020629935.1. Taxonomy (GTDB): domain Bacteria; phylum Bacteroidota; class Bacteroidia; order Chitinophagales; family Saprospiraceae; genus JAHDCJ01. The sequence goes on from JAHDCJ010000149.1 coordinate 9,270, forward strand.
AAAGGAGATCGAATAGTTACTAAAGGAGCCTA
>JAHDCJ010000150.1 GCA_020629935.1 Saprospiraceae bacterium
GGCGAGATTTTATAAAAGTGATTTGAAAATCTCCTATAGGAATAGCTTGATTAAGTGGTGGAATCTTCATTTGGTTTTTGTTCAAACCATAACCTTTAGCAATTTCCATAGTTGAAGATGAGCCTAAGAGTTGTGCTTGGGTCATATCTGCAACCATAGGAGCATCCATCGCATGATCAAAGTGAGAATGTACGGGGATGATGGCATCTAATTTTTTAATTCCTGCTTGATCTAAGGCGGATTGAATTCGTTTTTTATTGGGACTTACTTTTCCAAAGAGTACTTTCCATGCGGAAGGGCGACTAAAAAAAGCATCCGTAAGTATATGTGTTTCTCCATCGCTCAATAAGATATTGGTGTTGCCTAAAAACTGAACGATAAGACCAGGAGCTACAGCGTTTTCTTCCACAGGATAAAGGTATTTATCTAAGGCTTCTGGTCTTGGTCGAATATTGATTAGAAGGAAGAAAATAAGAATCAAACTAAGGATCAGACCAACGAATATTTTTTTCATAAAATAAAAATAATAAAGAATTGGTGATTTAAGTACTACAAAACATTTTTAAAAATACTACTGCATGATCCAAGAGTCTTATTATTTTACCTTAGAAATCAATTGATTTTCTATTACCATTGTATGTTTAATGACGTCTATTTAAAAAATGGTTTTTCAGGTGCAAACAATAAAAATTTAACATAGTTTTTCCATTCTGTTGGAATCGAATTTCCATAGGCAATATAAGCAATAAGAGCAAGTTGTCCTTTCATTTCGACGGAGTTATTTTTTATCATTTTGCTAGCTTCTTTATAGCTTCTATTTTTTAATAGGGATATAAAATGATTCATATTAAAACTATCATCATCAAAAATGGTTAATTGTTCTTGTAGATTATCGAGACTTTTTCCTTTTTTTAGATATAAACCAGTTAAGGTAAATAAGGCTGTTTCAGAGAGTTGTTCGTTATCTAGTTTCAGTGCATTTGTTATCCATTCCTCTTTGGCGCCATCAGATGCAGCGGTTAAGATATGGATTTCTTTTTCAAGCCCTGGATTGACTTTTGCGGTTGTTCTTGCTTGTTCAAGTTCGCCTTTATAAAGAAAATGATAAGCTAAGAAAGAAGGATCTTCATTTAATCTTTCTTCTATCATTCTACAATATTCAAGGTATTGATTATGAAGATGTACTTCTGGAGCATACTTGCTTTTTTTATGCTTTAACCATCTTCCAATCCGTTCTAGATAAGTAGCTAAAGGTGCTTTTAGTCCAGAATTGTTTTGATAAGCACGTTGGTATGCTAAGTAAGCAAGTTCCCATTCATTATTTGAAATATAGGAATATCCAGCCGCATAATTATTCCAAGTGTGTTTTGGCCATTTTGTAGCAGCTTCTTGAAAACAGGTAGATTTTATTTGATCATCTAAACAACGACAAGCAATATATTTAAAATCTGGATTCTCTGGATTTTTTGTTGATTTTTCGGTGTATTCTTGACAGAGTTCTACTCTAGATTCATCAGATGCGAGCTCCATTAAAGCACGAAGCGTTTCTACCTCATCAGGTTGACGACTCAACCGAGCGGTTAATAATTCTTCCGCATTATTTAATTGTGTAGCTAAGTTGGTCCAGTATAAAGTGTATTCATCATTGGGATCATATAAGACATGTGATTGGATTAAACCAATTTGCTCTTGTTCGTTTTCTAATAATGAAACTAAATTACCAGGAGCATAATCTTTAGCTGCCTCAACGGCCAATAATGTTTCTCCATTACTACTGCTTGTTGTAATATGATCAGGTGGTGTTTTTAAGATAAAATCTGCATTGGTCTGCATCCATTTTTTAGCACTTATGACCTCTTTTAAATTTCTATTTAAATTACGATCACCATAATAGATTTCATATTCAAATAAAACAGCTGCTCCTGCAACGTTATAAATATAATGTGAAGATCTATTATTAAGTGTTGGATTTATTAGTTCATCAATTAGGGTTCCATCTTTCTCTAGGGAGCTCTTGATTTTTAGCGATCCCGAAGAGGGAATGTTTATTTTTTTATAACCTCTTGGGTGAACCACTACTTGTTCTCCATTGATGTTGATCGATACGACCTGTGCCAGTCCGTTGTAAATGCTTACATCAGATTGCCCTGTTGATCCAGTGAAAAATACAGTAGCTCCTACAATAGATGCTGCTACCGCAAATTTAGTGATAGAAGGAACGATACCATCTGCCGAAATAAATTTATCCCAGATGCCAAGTTTTACTTCGATTGGTCTTTCACTTCCTGGAAGGAATCGATTATAGTCTACGTCAATTTTTGTTGGAATGGGCGCTTGATGTATTTGATTTGATTGGCTCATTGTCAGTACCTCGTCTTCTGTCTTGAGTAAAACTTCTAAAGCTTCGGATCTCAAATTATTTAGGGCTGCATGGTAAGTGCTTATCCAGTCATCAACAGCATCTAACCATCGATTAAGGTGACTGTCATTTGCCTTAGATAGTTTAAATTCTGGAAGGCTTTCTGCCCAACTAGAACTGCCTAATTCTTTAAGCAAGCGCTCGTCTAATCGAATGGTATTTCGATGACGATCTACGTTTTCCATTACTTTATGTAAATCATTACAAGCATCAATCAATTTGAGCATTTCTAATTTACTTACACTATTATCAGCCATAACAATTACGAGTACGGTGTTGAGTACGTTGTGCGCATCAAGTAAATCATTTAAGTTATGTTCACAATAATGAATCACTTTCCCTAAAGATTTTAAATAGGCTGGCCAGTTATGTCCGATCTTTTCTGCTAATCTTAGATGGACGGTTCTAGCTTTTTGATCTTGCGTTGAAATGATTTTTTTTGCATCTTTTAATTCTTTGGAAACAGAAGAAATGACGCGAGGTAATTCGGCTTTTCGAATGGGCGTTCCTCGGTGATATATTCCTCCATCGCCAGTAGCTTGAAGTTTTTTGTCACGAAGCGCTTCGAGTTGTGCGAGTTCTTCTTTTAGTGTGGTAAAATCTTCAATATCTTCTACAAGAGATGCGGGATAAATATCTTTCAGTGTAGCACTAAATTCTTCTTCAGTTATATCCACATGATAAATTTCTTCGCTATCATTAAAGTCTTCATAAATAAAACGACTTAAGTAAATACCTTTATATTTTGGATTGAAAAAGCTTTTATCAAATTGTTTGTCATGGATTTGAATTGCTTCTGAATTACCCATTATTTCGGTTTGGATTTTGGCCGTTTTAATCAGATCTTCAGTCAATAAGATACGAGTCTGTTTTGGGTTTTTAAATAAATCCCAAGCGTCTCGATTATCAATGTCACTTTTTATGTATCGTTTTTTTGCATTTTCTTCTCGTTCTTGATCTGGTGGATGTGTAGACCACATTTGAGGAGGTTGTGCTATTTTATTTGAAAATACTCTAAAGGTTTCTGGAGCAGAAGAAGGTACGACTGGTGATTTTCCATAGCTTTCATCATTGAGAATATATGCCGTTTTTTCAATGGCATTGGATTGAAGCGCATAAAGATCTTCGATCGCTTTTTTCTTTTCTAGTTGATTTTCTACGAATTGCATCGCATTCGATAAAGCGGCATCTGCTGCTTGGAGTTTATGCAAGGCGTGAATAAGTGCATCAGAACCCGTAACAGAAACAGCTACTAAATCGGCTTGAAATTCCATCTCTCTAGAAAGTGCTCGTTGTGATAAAATAACCAGCCTAAAAATTAATTCAACTAAAGAACGAATAGACCATACGATAAGGGATAAAATCCAACCAATCCATGCAATTCGAATATCTATGCTGGACAATCCTACTAATAATGAATCCAATGCATCACGTTTGGTAATAATTGTAGTAGCAATTTGGTTGGCGATATAAACCCATCGTCCAACAAGCATAGATCGTTGTGCAAAGTGTCCGTACTCATGAGCAAGCACGGCTTTGAATTCGCCGAGGTTAAGTACATTGATTAAGCCAAGACCAATTTCCAAATTTTTCTTAGAAGGAAAAAATAAATTTAAAAAGGAAAGGTCATAAAATACGGAAGCATTCACCCGGTTAGAAAGATAAACCTTATTTGGTCGTGGTGCGCCTGTTTCATCGGCTAGTTTATATAAAAAATCAAAAAGAATAGGTTCTTCTTCTTGCTTTATTTCTCGATCTTGTACATCATATTTTGTTTGTACAAAAAAGAATGCTTTAATCATAAAAATACCAAGAAACAAAGAGGCAATACCTAATCCGAAATGCAAAACGTTCGCTTCACTTCCATAGACTGCATCCATCAATAATCGATAAGCCGAATTGAAAAACCAATAAGTAAGGAAGAGGTAAGTTCCAAAAAAAGCTAAAATTCCAGCTACGGCAATATAGACATGTTTTTTATAATTGGATGTGGGTTGGTTAAAATCCTTAGGTACATCCAATACGCTTTGCGAATAGGTTGAATTCATACTTGTTAACTATTTTTATGTAATAGACTATTGATATACTTACCCAAACTGGTTTTACTTTCTTAAGATTGGGTATTCTTTGGGTATAATGTTGGAAACGTGCTACTAAAGTAACAAAAAATGTAATATGAGTGGGGCTTTTCGTAAAATAAAGTTAATAATATAATTTAAACAATTCTAAATCTCTTTGTGCATTGATATTAAGGAATGTCCAAGGGATGAATGAAATATTGGCGACCATTTGATTCAGTTCAATATTTCTATATTTTTGTCCATGCACTTACCATGACCGAAATAATTGACACATACTGAACTACTATTTTTCTACTATCCTGCATTAAAAATACTTGCCATAACATAAGGCTATGTCTGCGTTTTTTGCCTTGACTAGTAAAAAAATATCTCCATTCATTAAATATCATTGTTTTTGTATTAAGTACTTATGTTAGGATTATTTTAGGTAGAATTTTTTTTGGAAGAAAACACTAAGACGAAACGAAACTCCTAGATTGGGCGAACGATGTGGAAGGGGCGACGTAGGAGCAGATCGGCATGACGTAGAAAGGCCTTGCCGAGCGAATAGTGAGCCCTGTAACGTCTACCGTTAATAAGCAGGCTAATAAATATCGAAAGGCAAATCTATCGGTGCGTTTTGCTAGTCTCACTTTATTGTATTGTAGTGAATAAATAATCAGAAGGATTGCTTTTTTCTTTTATTTTATTATCCCTTTTTTAAAAATTTAAAACTACATATATTTTAAATTTAAGGTCAGCTTGCTTTGTATATTCCTTTGGTTTTCCTTACTTTTACTTGATTAAGCAAGCCATTATTTTTATTGTACCCATCATAAAAAAACTACACGAATGAAAGGATTTGTATTTACAGAATTCATTGAAATGGTAGAGAATGAATTCGGATATGAAATAGCTGATAAAATAATAAATGAAGACGAACTTTCTTCTAAAGGGGTGTATACCTCTATTGGCACGTATAGCCATAGTGAAATGTTTACTTTAGTCGCCAATTTGAGTAAAGAACTCAAGGTTCCTGTTCCGCAACTTTTGCATGTGTATGGAAAATATCTTTTCGGGGTGTTTAATAAAAATTATTCCCATTTCTTTGAAAATATCCACGACTCTTTTGGCTTTTTAAGCTTAATCGATGAATATATTCATATCGAAGTGAAAAAACTTTATCCTGAAGCAGAACTTCCCAAATTTGATATTTTAGAAAAAGATGGTAAAATGACAATGTTGTATCAATCCACTCGGAAAATGAGTGATTTAGCGATGGGGTTAATCGAAGGTTGTTTAGAACATTATGAAGAAAAGGCTACGGTTGAAAAATTGGTTTTAGATAAAAATGAAGAAAAAGTACTCCTCACGATAACAAAGCATTCGTAATGGAAAATATAGAAACGCTAAAGCGGATTTTAAAAAGAGAACGTGAAGCAAGGAAACAAGCAGAAGCCATCATTGAAGATAAATCCAGAGAACTTTTTTTAGTCAATAAACAACTAAAAGATTTAAATGCCTCTCTTGAAGATCAGGTGTTAGCGCGTACGCTAGAGTTAAAAAAGAAGATCGAAGAGTTGAAAAATGCGAATAAATATAAGAGTGAATTTCTCGCCAATATGTCGCATGAATTACGGACGCCTTTAAATAGCATTTTAATTTTAGCTCGGATTTTAAAAGATAATAAAGAAAATAATTTTACTCCAAAACAAGTAGAATATTCTAGCGTAATCTTCAATTCAGGACATGATCTTTTGTCTTTGATTAATGATATTTTAGACTTAGCAAAAATAGAAGCAGGTCGTGTAGAACTTACAGTCGATATGGTTTCTATCCTTGAAATCAAAAAGGATATCGAAATGATGTTTGATGGATTAAGCAGAGAAAAAGAAGTTAATTTTTCTATTGAAATTAGCCAAGACTTTCCTGCCTTTATCGAAACAGATAAAATTAAAGTACTTCAAATCCTTAGAAACTTATTGTCTAATGCTTTTAAATTTACAACTGCTCAAGGTCAAATAACTTTGAAAATTGAATCACAAGATGGATTTATTTCAATGGAAGTTCAAGATACCGGGATTGGGATTGATAAAGAAAAATTAGACCTTGTTTTTGAAGCGTTCCAACAAGCAGATGGATCTACAAGTAGGAAATTTGGAGGGACCGGATTAGGATTGAGTATTTGTAAAGAATTGGTAGCTCTTTTGGGTGGAACAATCGCAGTGGAAAGTGAATTGAATAAAGGCTCCATTTTTCAAATTCGATTACCTTTAGATATCAATAATAAAAACCAACTCAGTTTTGATGATCAATTATTTGATGTTGACGAAAAGAATTTGAAATTAGGTGATTTAAGACCCAATAAAAAAGAAGAATCTAATCAACCCATATTGATTATAGAAGATGATCAACGCTTTGTGAAAATCTTACAAGATTTTGCAAGTGAAAAAGGATTTGAGTCTGTAGTGGCTTCACAAGGAGACACTGGCTTGTTTTTTGCAAAGAAATTTAATCCAATAGCCATTTTATTGGATATACAATTGCCTGTAATGAGTGGCTGGCAGGTGTTAAAAGAATTAAAAGCTGATCCCGAATTGTGTACAATTCCTGTGCATATTTTCTCTGTAGTAGATAAGTCAAAGTTGGGTATCACTATGGGCGCGGAATCGTATAATATCAAGCCAATTAATCTCCAAAACCTAGAAGATACATTTGATAAGATTTTAAATAAGAATACGGTTTCAGAGCAAGAGTGTATGATATTGGGAAAGGATTCCAAACTATTCCCTTCCTTATACCAAGCCTTCCAAAATCATTTTTTCAATGTACGATTTGCTTCAGATTATAAAATGGCCTTAGATATAATTAAGGATAATAACTTTGGGGCTATCTTAATTGTAGATAATGATTTAAATGGTATGCCCTTTGATGATTTCGCCCATGCCTTACATGTATTTTACAAAAACAAAACGGCGCCGTTAAAAATTTATATGCCACCTAAGAAGTCGCCCGTTATTGTTGAACTTCAAAATGAAAACCATTTGGATTTTATCTTTGATGAACAAATTTTGAAAAGCGAATATGGAATAGAAATTTCTACAGAGTCAGAAGAGGATAAGAAAGAATCAAAAAAAATAAGTACTCAATTCCTTGATGGATTGAAAGTCTTATTAGTAGAAGATGAAATGCGGAATGTCTTTGTGATGGATAGCATTTTAGAACCTTATGGAGCTAAAATTACGATTGCAAATAATGGGCAGGAATCTTTAGATCAATTAAAATTAGATACGGACTACGACATCGTATTGATGGATATCATGATGCCCGTGATGAATGGTTTTGAAGCGATTGGACACATTAGAGAAAATCCAGAAACTAAAGACCTGAAAATTATTGCAGTCACTGCAAAAGCCATGATGGGAGATGCAGAAAAATGTATAGCAGCAGGTGCAGATGCTTATGTCTCTAAACCAATAGATATTGATTTATTATACCAAACTATGGAACGATTAATTCAAAAAAATTAACAGGAATGAGTTTTTATAAAAAAGATAATACCGCGACCCCTGTTAAGATTTTGCTTGTGGATGATGTAAAAGCGAATCTCGTATCATTAGAAGCTATGCTTGTAGATAATCACCGAACGTTCTTCTGGGCTGTCTCAGGTGAAGAAGCACTAGGACTTGCTTATCGGCATGATTTTGCCCTAATTCTTATCGATGTACAAATGCCAGAAATGAATGGTTTTGAATTGGCTAATATTTTGAAATCGAATAATCGAACTAAAAATGTTCCGATCATTTTTGTTACGGCTTATCGATTTGAGGAAGGGGATGTATTACAAGGATATACCGAAGGTGCAGTAGATTATTTATTTAAGCCATTGAATGTACACATTACCAAATCTAAAGTGGATGCCTTTATTGATTTGTTTCGTCAACGAAAGTATATTGAAGAAATGAATGTATTGTTGGATGAAAAGAATCAACAATTACAAGCATCTAATTTAGCATTAGAAGATTTTGCCAATATCGTATCTCATGATTTGAAAGAACCCTTGCGCACCATATCTTCGTTTATGCAATTGCTCTACAAACAGAACAAAGAAAAGCTCGATCATAAGAGCTTAGAGTTTATGGAGTTTTGTTCGGCAAGCGCCACTAAATTGGATGTGTTGATTAGTTCGTTGAGAGCTTATGCCAGTGTCGGCTATCGTGATGTAGATAAGCAATTGGTAGATTTAAATAAAATCGTGGCACATACCCAAAAACAATTAACCTTTCGAATTGCAGAAAAAGATGCTGCGATCAAGGTATTAAATCCTTTGCCAAAAGTACTCGTCAATCAAGTGCAGTTTGAGCAATTGTTTCAGAATTTAATTGATAATGCCTTAAAGTATCAAGCAGATGAAAACAAGCCACTTATCGAAATATATTCAGTAAAAAGAGAAGCCCATTGGATCATTTCTGTAAAAGATAATGGGATTGGTATTAATGAAGCATTTCGAAAAAGAATATTTGGCTTATTCCAAAAATATCATGAATCTGATCAGTATGAAGGTACTGGGGTAGGACTGGCGATTTGCAAACGCATTGTAGAAAATAGCGGAGGCGAAATCTGGATTCAATCTAAAGAAGACAAAGGAACCACTTTTGAATTTAGTGTCCCTGTAGTGGAGAATTTGGAAGAATAGCGAAGGGCTGAAAATCCACGATCAATAAAAAATAGGTAGAACGCACCGCTATGGTTTTAAGATAGAT
>JAHDCJ010000031.1 GCA_020629935.1 Saprospiraceae bacterium
CGTACACCACAAGAAACTACTAGTCACCGTTTTTATAAAGGTCAATAACATTTAAAGTGCTTCTTATAAAATGTGGGCAGCTGATCTTGCTATTCGCTTGTATTCAATAGCCTGCCACTAGGTTTAGCATAGTCGTGGCTTGTCTTCGCTAACACTCAGCCTTCCCCACTCCTTGCTTCACCCTAGCGGCAGTCTACCTCATATCGCTACTATCAAGGCTGCGGATTTAAAGTTTTATCCGTTCTGTTCAATCGGAAAGCCTAAAAACTGACTTGGACGAAGGATAGGAAGAGAGGTATGTAATACCTGTGCGCAGCACCAAAGCGATAGCGGAGCTCTGCATAGCCTGACCCTGTAAGGGGCGGCCCCAAATAATACCCAAAGACCATTATAGAAAAGGTCAGAGCATTTGGATAAGGGGTTATAAATTTTTATCTTTGTGGTACTTTTTAAGGCGATGGCAAATACCCATTTTTATAAAAGTTTTGCCATTTCCATTAAACAAAAAAGTAAAGAAGGCAGTTTTTCTAGTAGTGACGTTTTGATTTGAGACAACTGCATTTTTTCCAAATTTTAAATAATAACAAAAAATCCTTATATCATGGCTTTAGTCGACTTGGTTATGCCCAAAATGGGAGAAAGTATTATAGAAGCAACCATTTTGAAATGGGAGAAACAAGTAGGTGATACAGTAGAAATGGATGAGGATATCTTGTTGATTGCTACTGATAAGGTAGACACCGAAGTTCCTTCACCTGTTGAAGGAACTATACAAGAAATATTATTTGAAGAAGGAGAAACCGTAGAGGTTGGTAAAGTAATCGCTCGAATTGCAACCGAAGGAGAAACTGTGGCTAGCTCGCCAACTGTGGTAGAAGCACCATCTACTAATGGACAAGCACCAAAAGAAGATGTGGTTGTAGTTCAAGAAAAAGCGCCCGTTGTTAATGTACCTGCACCTGTAAATCCTGCCCCAGCTACTGCTATCGCTGGTACTCGGTTTTATTCTCCTTTAGTAAAAAACATTGCTTTACAAGAAGGAATTGGAATAGAAGAATTGGAAAGTATTGGAGGAACAGGCGCAAAAGGTCGAGTGACGAAAAGCGACATGCTTGCTTATGTAAAACAGCGAGGCACCAAAGTTTCTCGATCTGTAGAAAGTACGCCTAAGCCATCTAATCAAAAATCAAAGGCCACCACAAGTGCAGCTCCTATATCTTTAAATGGCGGTGAAGAAATTATTGAGATGGATCGGATGCGTAAATTGATTGCGGATCATATGGTGATGTCTAAGCATACTTCGCCTCATGTGACCTCTTTTGTAGAAGCTGATGTCACCAATTTATTTAATTGGCGAAACAAGAAGAAAGGCGAATTTATGGAGCGATATGGCGAACGATTGACTTTTACGCCTATTTTTGTGGAAGCAGTTACTCAAGCCATTAAGGATTTTCCAATGGTTAATGTATCGGTCCGTGATGGTAGTATTGTATTGAAAAAATACATTAATATAGGTATGGCTGCCGCATTACCTAGTGGCAATTTGATTGTTCCAGTAATTAAAAATGCAGATCGATTGAATTTGGCGGGTATTGCAGGTTGTGTAAATGACTTAGCCAAACGAGCACGAGAAAATAAATTAAAGCCTGATGAAATTCAAGGAGGTACTTTTACGTTAACTAATGTAGGAACTTTTGGAAATCTATCAGGAACACCAATAATCAATCAACCTCAAGTAGCTATACTGTCTACTGGAGTAATAAAGAAAAAACCTGCTGTATTAGAGACGGAATACGGCGATGTTATTGCAATCCGTCACCTGATGATGATGTCTATGTCTTATGATCACCGAGTAGTTGATGGATTTTTAGGTGGATCATTTTTAAGACGAGTGGCAGATTACTTAGAGCAATTTGATCCAAACCGACCCGTATAACCTGCTAAGAAATACCCAATTAACCTATAATAAAGATTTTGACCAAGGCATGATTTCCTAGACGAAATTGTGATATTGGTGTAAATATTGCTTATTTTTATGAATTGGTCTAGTTCTTGAGCTAGGACAATGTGTAAAATCCTAATGCTATATCTTTTTGAATCTACACCTTACTCGTTAGATTCAAAGGATTTAAATATTATAAAACATGTTAACGCTTCGAATCATTATACTTTGTGTTTTTTTGTGTTTTAGTTCTTTTTTATCTGGCCAACAGAGCAATTCAGAACTAGCCGAATTGTATTTTCAAAACGAAAAATTTGAAAAAGCACTTCCCTTATTTCTTGAGCATCAAAAACTTGAGCCCAAGAATTTAGATTTAAAGTATAAAATTGGTATTTGTTATCTTAATGTTGGCAATCCTTCTAGAGCACAAGATTTCTTAGAATTTGTAGTCAATGATAAAAAATCCATTGACAAGGCTAACTTTTATTTGGCCAAAGCACACCATGTACAACATAATTTTGATGATGCCATACGATATTACAAAGGCTATCTTCCTTTTGTTAAGTTAAAGAGTTATGAGCGGGATATGATTAAGGAGGAAATTAAACGATGTGTGGTAGGACGAAAATTGATTTGGAAAAGCGAACCCGCCGTCGTTGAAAGTCTGGGCGATCGAGTAAATACTTCGAATGATGAATTTGCTCCAGTAGTTGATCCTTATAGTTCAAATACAGTATTCTTTTCCTCTGGTCGTCCATCAAGTAAGGGCGGATTAATTAATTCTGCTGGCTATCGAGATACACTAGCAGGATCTCCAAGAAGTGATATATATGTGACTCGTTTGCTTAATGGTGAATGGAGTATCGGGAGTTCGATTGGCGATGAATTTAATACGACCAATCATGAGGTTTTACTTGATTTTAATGCCGCAGGATCGTGGATTTATTATTTTTCAGGTACCACAGGAAACAAAGGAAGTCTATTTGCACGCCCTTATTTAGAGCCAGGTCAAGATCCAGCTACTGGTGTAAAAATGCCTTCCCCTTTAAATTCTGCGGATTGGGATAGTGATGCTTATTTTTTCAATGATTCGGTGTTGGTTTTCTCTAGTGATCGCCCAGGCGGATATGGAGGTAAAGATTTATATATCGCTTATCGACAGCAAGAAGAATGGAAGCGCCCTGTAAATTTAGGCCCAGCAATTAATTCCGCATATGATGAAATTTGTCCTTTTTTAGCTAAAGATGGCAGAACGCTATTTTTTGCTTCTGACAATTTGAAGAGTCTGGGTGGGTTAGATATTTTTCAAAGCGTTTTTCAAGATTCAATATACCAATGGACTGAAGCGCAAAATATGGGAATGCCTATTAATTCTGCTGGTGATGATTTAAATTTCCGGATGACCTCTAATGCAATGACCGCTTATTATAGTTCTGATCGGCCTGGAGGACATGGCGGACAAGATTTATATGTGGCATATTTTAATAGTCCTTTAGAAGCGCATTTAGTTACTTCAAACCCCAATGTATTTTTGAATGTAGAACAATTAAAACCTGAACCAGTAGTTGATCCTAATGGGTTAGATGAGCCTATTGCACCAGTTATAGAAGAAGGGGTAAACATAGGGAAAAAAGAGGTTAAGCAATATCGATTGGGACCTGTTTATTATGATCAAAATCAAGGACAACTTGATCCGAGTGCCATTTTAATGTTGGATAAATTAAAAGAAATTGGTTTAAATAACCCTGAGGTAGAGTTTTTATTTTTAAGCCATACCGACAATTCTGGATTTGCCGCAAATAATCTTTACTTCTCGCTTAAACGAGCCGAACGGATGGCGAACTATTTGGTTGAAGCAGGAATTAATCCAGCCCACTTACATCTGAAAGCATGTGGATCGAATTATCCAATTGCCACCAATACCAATGCAGATGGCACAGAGAATACTGTCGGACAAACTATGAATCGTAGAATAGACCTTGGGTTTAGAAATATAGATGGTGCAGCAGTACAAATCGACTATGAATCTCCTCAAGTCAATGAAATGATGGTTAATCCGTTGAATCAAGTCTATCGTCAAAAATCTAGTGGGTTATCTTATAAGGTTCAAGTTGTTGCTGCAAGAAATCGTTTTGATGATCCTATAATGACTGAAATCCCAGATGGAATGATTGAAGCTTCTCCAGGAACAAATTACAAATTGTATACGGTCGGACTTACTAAAACATTCTTTGAAATTGCACAGGTGAAAAAGCAAGTCATTGATAAAGGCTTTACTGACGCCTTTATTGTTGCTTATTATAATGGTCGTAGAATTGATGATAATGAGGCCATACAATTGGCCCCTACATTTCCAGATTTAAATAAGTATATCACTGCAAAATCAAGAGAATAGGCGGACTATTCTTCAATACTTTTATTGATTCGTAATAAATTCGGTTCTACCATATACCATTGGTCCCTTTCTTTAGAATATCCAAAGGAAGTATGGGGCAATATCGGATTTAATAGCTTAGATAAGTCAAAAGCCTTCGTCCCATCAATACGAATACTATATTCTGTACGATCATCCAATTTAAAATACATCGTACTCATATCAAATATCTTTACTCCGTAAGGTTGTGAGGTGGTGACCACAGAATAGACCCAAACTATAGTTTCTGGGTTATTTCGAATACATTGTATTACTGGGTGATTATTGAGATCTTTTACTAGTATTGTATCTAAAAGGAATTTAAATCCAGAGATCAATAATATACAAGCCAATATCCAAAGGAGCGTACAAGCGAGTTTATTAGAATTAATCGCCCCTATAATAGCCATTGCAGAAGTAAGGATAAAGAGGAAGGCTAAGCGACGATTACTTTTTTTTTCATCTGCTATCGCTTCCAAAAGAGGCCCTAAATCGTTCAAACTGCCTGTATTCAAATTGTTTCTATTTTGAAAACAAATTGTTTACAAACAATTTGTCTTTTTAGCATTGATTTTGTAATTTTGAACTCCAAAGGTGAAAAAAAATAAATTGATTTCCAATTTATCATAGCCCTCACCTTTTGACAAAATATAAGAAAATAAATTTATGGCAAAAGTAACCTATACGGAAGATAACATTAGATCGCTCGACTGGAAAGAGCATATTCGTTTACGTCCTGGGATGTACATTGGTAAATTAGGCGATGGTACTGCCCATGATGATGGGATTTATATCTTAATTAAAGAAGTCTTAGATAACTCCATTGACGAATTTGTAATGGGACATGGTAAAGTCATTGAGATTGGAGTGAATGAACAAGCCATTACCATTCGAGATTATGGTCGAGGGATACCTTTAGGAAAAGTAATTGATTGTGTTTCTAAAATCAATACTGGAGGTAAATATGACTCTAAAGCCTTTAAAAAATCAGTTGGATTAAATGGTGTTGGAACTAAAGCGGTTAATGCACTGTCTGACAACTTTATGGTGCAGTCTATTCGAGAAGGTAAGATGAAACAAGCCACTTTCGAACGAGGAGAGCTGAAGAAAAATGATCGAATTACAAAGACTTCTTTGGAAAATGGTACGATCATTACTTTCCAGCCCGATGCTTCTATTTTCAAGAATTTTCATTTTCAGCCTCAATTCATTGAAAATCAAATCTGGAACTATGTTTACCTTAACGCAGGATTGAAGATTCAATTTAACGGGAAGAGTTATTTTTCTAGAAACGGATTAAAAGACTTATTGGAAAAGAAAGGGGATGTAGAGCAATTTCGATATCCTGTTTGCCATTTTAAAGGCGAAGACATTGAGGTTGCTATTACCCATGGTTCTCAATATGGGGAACAATATTTTAGTTTTGTCAATGGTCAACATACAACTCAAGGTGGAACGCACCAGCAAGCTTTTCGTGAAGCTATCGTAAAAGCAGTTCGTGATTTTTATAATAAAAGTTATGATGCTTCTGATATTCGAGCCTCGATTATTGGTGCGATTAGTGTTCGTGTAGAAGAACCCGTTTTTGAATCACAAACTAAAACGAGACTAGGATCTAAAAACATGGGCCCTGATGGACCTAGTGTTCGCGGGTTTATTACCGATTTTGTTTCTATTGAATTTAATAACTATTTACATAAAAATCCTGAAACTGCCAGCGCCTTATTAAAGCGAATTCAACAAGCAGAAAAAGAACGTAAGGAAATTGCAGGAATTAAGAAATTAGCTAAACAAAGGGAGAAGAAAGCCAATCTACACAATAAAAAACTAAGAGATTGTCGTATTCACTTCCACAAAAAGCGAAATAAACGCCATGAAGAATCTACTGTATTTATTACAGAGGGAGATTCAGCGAGTGGTTCGATTACTAAAGCACGTGATGTACAAACACAAGCAGTATTTAGTCTTCGAGGTAAACCACTTAATTGTTTCGGGCTGTCAAAGAAGATTGTTTATGAAAATGAGGAACTTAATCTATTGCAACATGCACTCAATATAGAAGGAGGACTAGAAGATCTTCGATTTAATCGAGTAGTAATCTCTACAGATGCCGATGTGGATGGAATGCATATTCGATTATTATTATTAACTTTTTTCCTTCAATTTTTTCCTGATTTAGTTCGAGCAGGCCATTTATATATTTTAGAAACGCCACTTTTTAGAGTACGTAATAAAAAGAAGACCTTTTATTGCTATTCCATATCTGAACGGGAAGAAGCCGTCAAGACTTTAGGTGGAAAACCAGAAATTACACGATTTAAGGGCCTTGGGGAAATTTCTCCTAATGAATTTGGAGGATTTATTGGTGAAGATATTCGCCTTAAACCTGTTCAATTATTTGATGGTGCGAATTTAGCTGAGATTTTATCCTATTATATGGGAAAGAATACGCCAATTAGACAAAAATTTATCATAGAAAATTTGAAAGTGGAGAAAGATGAGGTGGAGATCGCATAATTTTTCCATATAAATACATAAAGTTATTTTTAAAAAAGTGCCTTAGATTTTGATCTAAGGCACTTTTTTTTGGATAAAATTCCAAATAACAAGAAAAGTTGAAGGTGAATTCATCTGAATTTAGCCATCATAATTAATGGAAAATTGATTTTTCATCATTTTCAATATTCAACTTAAAGAAAATTGTTAATTCTTTCTACTACGTTTTACTCATCCCAAAATAAATTTCTCAAGAATATTTAAAATATAAGCCCATAATCGATTTAGTTTCTATTAGAATTTACGCTAGAATGAAGCCCTTTTATCCTTATTCCCACCCTATCAGGACTAAAATCAATGTCAAATCAAAACGTCAAATCATATCCAAACGACCACAAAAACAGACTTTTAAAGCAAAACCTATAAAAAAATTTCTTTTTTTTTAAAAAAAGCCGAAACAAAACACACGCACAAATAACTGAAAATCAATTAATTACCTACACACATATATAAGGTCTTCAAAAAAGGCAAAATTTTAATGCTTTTTTTGCGGCAAAAGCTTGGAAAATTGTCACACTTAGCGTATATTTGAATATCGAAAGTAATTAATACACAGGTATTTAGACGGGCATAAAGCCTACGTTCATTGAATAATGGATGTCACAGAACTCCCATGTCTTCAACGAAAGTTAAGATTAAAAGAATGAAGTGATAAATCAGAGTAACCTAGTCAAAGAATTGACCTTAGAACAACTGGAGACAGTTCTCTTAGAAAAATACAAAAGCTAGTACAGGACAAAGAATCCCTCTTCCGAGTTCGCACTTTGATACCGATATTTACAGATACTTAAACATAACATTAGCGTCAAAAGTGACCTATGCAAATTAGAAATACCTATCTAACTGCAATCTTGTTACATTAAAACTTTCTATACACAATTCCAATTATTAAAACAATAGGAATTACCCGCAAGTAAAATACTTGCACCAGACTTAGATACGAGTCAAATGTACAAATTTTTATTCCAAATTCCAATTATTTAAACTATTAAAATCTTAGAATCATGAGAAATTTATTAATGACCATCGCACTAGTAATCACATTCGCATTCGCTCAAACTTTATCTGCTCAAGTTATTTTTGAAGATCACTTAGGCAACAAACTAACCACCGAAAATATTGAAGGCTTTAAATATAATCTCCAAGAGACTGAAGCCAAAAAGAAAACTATCCCAAGAAATGCCCTTTTAATGTATCGAAATGCATCATTACAAGGACAACAAGGAAACTACTTAAAAGCAATTGATTTATTGAATCAATGTCATGAAATGGCACCACAATGGGCTTACCCAGTACACGATATGGCTTATGCTTACCTTTTACA
Organism: Saprospiraceae bacterium; assembly: GCA_020629935.1. GTDB lineage: Bacteria > Bacteroidota > Bacteroidia > Chitinophagales > Saprospiraceae > JAHDCJ01. The sequence continues at coordinate 8,236 of JAHDCJ010000031.1, forward strand.
AGGTGATCTTGAAAACGCCCTTACCTACTACGAATTAGCTGATGAATTAGCTCCAGAAGGTATGTCTTCGACTAAAACTGCCCTTTATGCCTTAAAGAAAGAAAAGCAAGGTGAATTACCTGAAGGATTATACCTTTCTTACTTAAAAATCGAGCAAACTAGCGCTAAAAGCGACAAAGTAAAATTAGCTCAGGATATCGTTGAAAAGTACCCTTATTACGCTCCAGCATGGTATGTACTTGCTTCTCTTGAAGACAACAAATCTGAACAATTGAAAGCTATCGAAAAAGGTTTAAGAAGCCAACCTGATGCTGAAACAAAAGGAAAACTTTTAATCAAAAAAGCATCTTTACTTAACGAAGAAGGAAGAAAAACAGAGTCTATTCAAATCTTAGGCGGAATGATCTTCGACGAAAGAACAACTCCTGAAAATGCACAACGAGCTAAGTTTGTTATCGCATCAGTAGCAGGATAATAAAAAAAGAAATAACCACACTGAATAACGATTCAGTACTAAAAATAAAGTGTGATTCTCATGTTCACACAAAAGATTCTAAGATTTAAAACATGATTCTAAGTAGAGATTGACCTGAATTGGAATAGGGAAAACATCTCAAACAAATACTTGGAAACGGAATAAAAAATAAAAAGGATTTAGCTTGAGGGAGCTAAATCCTTTTTTATTTATTGTAGTCTATAGTCAGAAACTCAATTGTTTGATAGGCTTATTATTTTCCTGATCACATTACTTAATTGTACGGATTGTTTATACACCATAAAATGCCCTCCGTCTTCAATGATATGATCTACCTTCTTCAATTTCTTGATTGGAAAAGTCTTATCTAAAGATCCATGAATTTGAAAAACGTCTACTTTTCTATTCGCTATCCCTTTCCATCTCCCTAATTGTTTCAAGGCCCATTGTAAATAATGATTGGAATATCGGTTAACCATACTACGAACAAGTGCTTTTTCCTCTTTACTTGAATACCCATGTGTTGAGCCCCAAAATCGAATCGTTTGATCAACCCGTTTTTTAGTCAATATTTTATTCCATTTGCCTTTTCCAAACATTTTTAAATGCCAAGGATTCTCTTGAGCAGCCCGAATACTAGAGACTAAGATTACTTGTTTTATGGATATGATCTGAGCAATCTCTTGGGCTACAACCCCTCCAAAAGAATGCCCAATAAGTACAATATTTTCTCCTTTTACTAATTGGGCCATACGTTGGGCATAAGCTGCTAAGCCTTCCTCTATTTCTGGCTCTATCCAATCTAAATAATGAATGGTAGCATTTCCCAAATCTAAACGTTCAAATATTCGATGATCGAATCCTAATCCTGGAATTAAATAAATGGACATCTTAATCTATTTTAGAAAAAAAAACGGGCTTGGATATTATCCAAGCCCGTGTATATGATTATTATATAAATCGTATTTTATTATCCTTCAACAACTTCTTCTTGTTTAGCTAAAAACTCTTTAACCCAAGCTGTAGTTACTGATTTTGGTCGCTCTAATGGAAAGCCTAAAGCTCTAGACCAACATAATTGTGCTAATACGCCTAATGCCCTAGAAGTACCAAATAACACGGTATAGAAACTAAATTCAGTCATTCCATAATGTACCAATAATGCTCCAGAGTGCGCATCTACATTAGGCCAAGGATTTTTCACCTTACCTAAAGATTGTAAGATTGGTGGAATTACATCGAATAGATTCCAAACTGTTTTAATAATATCAGAATCTTTGATGTACTCTTCCGCAAAAGTTCGTTGAGCAATAAATCGAGGATCTGGTTCTCTTAATACCGCATGCCCATATCCAGGAATCACTTTCCCTGCATCTAAGGTCTTATTTGCATATTCTTGAATTTGTGCTTTGCTTGGGGTTTTAGTTCCTAAAACATCACACATCTTAAAAATCCATTTGATTACTTCTTGATTAGCCAAACCGTGTAAAGGGCCAGCTAATGCATTCATTCCTGCGGCTAATGAATAATAAGAGTCACTAAGTGTAGATCCTACTAAATGCGTACTATGCGCAGAAGCATTTCCACCTTCATGATCTGCATGAATGGTAAGATATAATCGCATTAAGCTTCTAAAGTCAGGATCATCAATTCCTAACATATGAGCAAAATTTGCTCCCCAGTCTAAAGAAATATCTGGCTCAATATGATTGCCATTATGAAAAGTTCTTCTATAAATATACGCTGCCACACGTGGTAATCGTGCAATAACGTTCATGGTATCTTCATAGGTAGCATCCCAATATTCTGTTTTGCTCATTCCTTCTGCATACCGTCTAGCAAAGACACTTTCAGTTTGCATAGAAACAATGGCCATACTCAATTGAGTCATTGGGTGTGTATCCGCTGGCATATTTTCTAATACATCAAAAGTATGTTTAGGCACATTACTACGTCGTTGCCATTCACCAGACAACCACTTTACGTTTTCATCAGTTGGCACATCACCAGTTAGCATTAACCAAAATAAGCCTTCTGGTAAAGGTTCTTTTCCCCCGGGAGCTTTAGGTAAGATATCTTTAATTTCAGGAATAGAATATCCTCGAAATCGAATTCCTTCATTAGGATCTAATTGAGAGGTTTCCCAAATCATACTTTTAACTCCACGCATTCCACCAAATACTTGGCGTAATACTACATTGTCAACAGGCGTTTCTCCTTTTTCTTTTAAAATGGCTCTTGTTTCTTTAAAAACAATTAATGCCTTTTCCTTAAATATTGCTTTAAGCGGGTCCATTTAATTTTGTCTATTTATTAATTATTATTTTCTAAAATACTGGGTTACATTATAAGGGTAAATTTAGCAAATTTTCGCTACAATAACATGATCTTACATATATAAATACGTATGAAATAGGTTAATGGTTTGGTGATTTAACACTTTTCCTACATAATTTTAAAAATAATGCACTTTTTAAGCCTTTCTTTTCTCTAATTTAACTCAATCGATGTTTTCAACCAGGTACTTAACTTTTTAGATAATTGCTGTTTCTCTGTTATCGATAAGTTTTTTATTCGTGCATCACCATGATGTCTTCCTTCCATCATAAATTTTAATGCATCTACTCGTTTACCAATTTCTACTGCAGTAGCTGACCAAGTATCGTTTGCGCCATAGATATAAACAATCTGATCTCCTTTTTTTCTAAACCACTTTGCCATTGCCAATGCGAGTTCATTACTATAAGGGATTTTTATGCCCTCTGGTGCAAAAATAGCCGATGGTTCTCCTGACAATACTTCTAGTTGTCCTTTAAAATCATCGGTCTTAAATCCATAATAACCTAACTCTCTAGCCGATTGATAATAATGAGGTCCAAAATAACTTACGCCTTCATCTGCATACAAATAATAACCTACGACTTCTACCAAATGACTTAATAAATCATCAATATGAGCTCCCTTTGAGGGAATATCATCACAAGAAGTTCCCCATTGCCAAAATCCAAAGGGGTATTCAAGTACGGAATATTCAAAGGCTTCATCTATAGTCATATAACTAAACTTAAATTTTTTCCCCTTTGAAAACCATGTTAATCTAGGCATAATTTCTTCCCTTTTCGATAATACCTCTTTTTGAAATGTCTTGATCTTTGCTCGACATTCCGCATCACCTACATTATCCAAAAAATCATATATACGCTGATCCTTCAATGAAAAATTTAATGGCGCCACATAAGGTATAGAAACATCTACATCATTAGGATAAAAATAACGATGTGCCAAGGTAGTTTGTCCTCCTTTACTAATTCCAGTATTTATCCATGAGCCATTATAATAAGCCTTAAATAATGCGGTAATCCGATGTAAATCATCGGAGGCTTGCTTAACTCGTAAATATTGCCAATCCTCTGTTTCAGGTACTGAATTTCCAAAATAGCGATGTTCTACAATCAACTGGTTGGCACCTAAATAATTCGTAACTTCTGTTAAATAATTTCTATTTCTTGCATATCCTTCTGTCACCAAAACCATAGGGTCAGTTTTAGATTTATGACTTAAAAAAACACGATGTTGAAATTTTTCTCCCTCTGGTTCATTATGATCTAATGGTTGCTCAATTAATATCTCATAGGCTTCTTCATATCCATCTGGAACGGGAAGGGTATTAATTTCATAAACAGGTAAGGTTTTTAAAAATGTAAATAAGGCAGACTGTGGTCCTTGAGCAAATGCCGAAGATCCAAAGGACAATAATCCAATCAAACAATAAAGGGCGAATCGCTTCATATCTTTTTAACTTTTTCTTTTAACCAATCTTTTTCTGCTTGGTTCAAATGAGGTGACAATTTATTCCATACCTTTTCATGATAACTGTTTAACCATTGAACTTCTTCTTTTGTCATTAAAGGATATTCAATTAAACTGGTTTCAATTGGACATAGGGTTACTGTTTCAAAATTAAGAAATTCTCCATATTCAGTCTTTTGGTAAGCTTTAGCAATCACTAAATTTTCAATTCGAATTCCATGTTTATTTGCTCGGTAAATTCCTGGCTCATTAGAAGTCAACATCCCTTCTACAAATCCAGCTTTAGGGTTGTTTGTTCTTCCTGCTCCTAAAGATTGAGGGCCTTCATGTACATTTAGAAAAAATCCAACACCATGCCCCGTTCCATGTCCATAATTTACACCATACTTCCACATAGGCATTCGTGCCGCAGATTCAATTTGATATCCTTTCATTCCTTTTGGGAAAACGGCCATTGCCAATTGAATATGACCTTTCAAGACTAAGGTATAGTCTCTTTTCTCTTCATCTGTTGGCTTTCCTAAAGGTAAGGTTCGAGTTATATCCGTGGTTCCATCTAAATATTGGCCTCCAGAATCCAACAAAAACAATCCTTCTTCTTTCAGCGTATAGGCAGTCGCTGCTGTGGCACGATAATGTACAATAGCCCCATGTCCTTTATAACCTGCAATAGTACTAAAACTCTCTCCTTTAAATCCTTCTTGTTTTGCTCGAAAAGTATATAATTGTTCTGCTACTTTTACTTCATCTAAGCTTTCTGTTTTTACTTCTTCTTCTAACCACATCAAAAATCGAACGAGTGCCACGCCATCTTTTTCCATCACTTTTCGTACATGATTCAGCTCCACTTCATTTTTTACTGCTTTTAAAAAATTAGGTGCCGTGCTTGATGAATAAATATGATTTGAAGAATCTAAAGCATCACGCAAAACCTGATTCACATTTGATTCTGACAACCATACACAAGTGGAAGATAAATTTGATAAATAACCTGCTATACTTCCATAAGGTTGACACCGAATCCCATCCGCACCTAACTCTCCTATAAGTATATTAGGAACCTTAGAATCATCTACAAACAATATCACTTCATCTAAACCTACTATAGCATAAGATAAAAATACTGGATTATAATCCACATCACTCCCCCTTAGATTAAACGTCCAAGCGATATCATCTAAAGCCGTTAATAAATGTACTTGTGCTCCTACTGATTTCATCTCGGTTCGAATCGCTTCAATTTTATCTATTCTTGATTTTCCTGCAAATTTAATATCATGAGCATAAACTAAATCAGTGGGCAAAGTCGGTTGATCCGTCCAAGTCTCTCCGATTAAATCCACATGTTTAAATTCTATTTTTTGGGCACTCAATTTTTCTTTTAAAAATCGAATTAATCCTACGGAGAACATACGCATATCCATACCTAAAACCTGACCTTCCCTTAAATGATCTCCTAGCCATTTAAAATATTCAGGTGCATGGGGAACAGATAATTTCATCAAAGAAAAACTTGATCCTTTTAATTGATCTTCCCCTTGGATAAAATACCTAGAATCTGTCCACAAACCTGCAAAGTCTTGTGTAACAATTACATTTCCAGCAGAGCCTGTAAAGCCACAAATCCATTCTAAAGATTTAAAATGATCGGCAATATATTCACTTTGATGAGGATCTGTATTGGGAATAAAATAAGCATCGACCCCCGCTTTGGTCATTGCATTTCTTAAGTTTCTTAATCGAGTTGGTCTATCCATTTTTGTTTTTTTCAACTTCAAAAAATAAATCCTTTCTTCAAGAAATTCATATTAAATTTGAGCAAATCGTTTCTTATAGGATATAAAATATTCTGGATGGTAACATCCTTCCTTATTATATCTTTTCGCTTGTTTGGAACGCTTCATTTTAAATGATAAATCTCCATGTTTCAAAAGGCATTTTTATGAGCAAGTCCTATATTGAGTAATCCCTATTAGGCTCCGATTTCATTTGAATTTAAAACCAACATAAAAATGCTTAGATTAGTGTATATTTTGAATCTTCTTATGGAAGAAATATCTTTCTATGAAAAAAGCAATGCATAATAAACAAAAGGGTACACAAATTCGAGAAATTAAAAAAGTTTCTCCACAAGGTACTGCGATTTTAATGGATGTACTTGCAGAAGAAGAACCTTTAGAAATTCGTCTTGCACTTGGGCCACCAATGAAGAATCCAGCGAAAAGTATTTCGATCACCATGCGTACACCAAGTAATGACTTTGATTTAGCTTTAGGTTTTTTATTAACAGAAGGAATTATTGAAGAGACAAAGGCCGTACGACAAATTTACTATTGTTCCAATGTACCCAAACACCAAACAGAGAATGTAGTTATTGTAGAATTATTTGGGAATATAAAAGTGGATCTTGATCGATTAAAACGTCATTTCTATACTTCTTCAAGTTGTGGCGTTTGTGGAAAAGCATCAATAGAAGCTATTAACACCATTAAATGCATTTCTCTAGCTAAAGATATACCTAAAATATCTCATCTAAAACTATTGAATTTGCCTCAACAATTACGCAATGCACAAGCCGTTTTTGATTCTACTGGTGGTCTGCATGCAGCCGCTTTGTTTGATCCTGATGGAAAATTGTTAATCTTAAGAGAAGATGTAGGAAGACATAATGCTTTGGATAAATTAATTGGTGCCGCAGCTCAAGATATTGGCTTGCCTTTAAACAACCACATTCTTTTAGTTAGTGGTAGAGCAAGTTTTGAATTGGTTCAAAAATGCTTAATGGCTGGAATCCCTATCATGGCCTCTGTAAGTGCACCTTCTAGTTTAGCGGTTGAATTAGCCCATACACATCAAATGACTTTAATTGGATTTCTGAGAAATCAAACGTATAATATTTACTCTGCTCCTAATCGAATTACACTATGACTAAAAAGAAATTATGTGCACAACCTCCTATTGAAATAGAGGGGATAAAAATTGGAAAACCCAAGGTAGTGGCTGCTGGAGTTCCTGCAATAAAGCAATCCTTAAAACATGCCTTGAAAGAGATGAATGCCGCTCGTTGTACAAAGACGCTTTTTGCTGTAAATCAAATGTCTGGTTTTGATTGTCCGGGTTGTGCATGGCCAGATCCTGACGACCATCGTTCTTCTATTGGTGAATATTGTGAAAATGGAGTAAAAGCCATTGCTGAAGAGGCAACAACAAAACGTATTCGAGCTGATTTTTTCAAAAAATACAGTGTGGAAACCTTATCCCAACAATCCGATTTTTGGCTAGGGAAACAAGGTCGTCTAACCGAACCGATGATCTTAAAAAAAGGGCAACATCATTATGAACCTATTGCATGGGATAAAGCCTTTCAACTTATCGGAGACACATTAAACAAACTAGATTCTCCTGATGAAGCTTCCTTTTATACCTCTGGAAGAACAAGCAATGAAGCCGCCTTTTTGTATCAACTTTATGTGAGAGAATTTGGCACCAATAATCTTCCCGATTGCTCTAATATGTGCCACGAATCTAGTGGTGTCGCTTTATCTGAAACGGTCGGCATTGGTAAAGGTTCGGTACGATTGGAAGATTTTTATATAACAGACTTAGTCATTGTGGTTGGACAAAACCCAGGTACCAATCATCCAAGAATGTTATCTGCTTTGCAAAAATCTAAGAAAGCAGGAGCGAAAATTATTTCAGTAAATCCACTTCCAGAAACAGGGCTTATTCGTTTCAAAAACCCACAAAATGTAGGTGGTTATATTGGTTCAGGCACCAAACTTACCGATTTATTTCTACAAGTAACGGTCAATGGTGATGTCCCGCTTTTTAAAGCCATGATGTGTTTACTTTTAGAAGAAGAAGATAAACATCCGGGGAAGATTTTTGATCAAGAATTCATCAATAATAATACTTCGGGTTATGAAGAATTGATTGCGGATTTGAGACAAGCTAACCTTTCCGAATTAATCACTGCATCAGGCGTTCGCGAAAAGGAAATTCGCAAGTCTGTTCAGATGATCCTAAAGGCAAAGAAAATTATCATTTGTTGGGCGATGGGTTTAACACAACATGAAAATGGGGTCCAAAACATCCGTGAAGTGGTCAATTTGCTTTTACTAAAAGGAAGCATTGGCAAACCAGGCGCTGGTACTTGTCCTGTTCGTGGACATAGTAATGTTCAAGGAGATCGAACCGTGGGAATTGTTGATAAACCTAAGCCTGCTTTACTCGATAAAATAAAAGAGGTTTGTGGATTTGAGCCACCTAGACATCACGGTTATGATGTTGTAGAAAGTATCAAAGCAATGCATAATGGAAAGAACAAAGTGTTTATTGCTATGGGTGGTAATTTCTTATCTGCCAGTCCAGATACGGAATACACCGCCACTGCTTTACAAAAAACGAAACTTAGTGTACACATTTCTACTAAGTTAAATCGAAGTCATTTAATTCATGGAGAACAAGCCCTTATCCTACCCTGTCTTGGGAGAACCGAGTTAGACACTCAAAAGTCGGGCGATCAATTTGTTACTGTTGAAAATTCAATGGGAGTCGTTCATCAATCTAATGGAAAACTTAAACCAGCGGCGACTACCCTGCTTAGTGAACCTGCAATTGTTGCCGGAATGGCCAAAGCCACATTAGGCGCTCAATCTAAAATAGATTGGGATCATTATATTCAGAACTATGACCACATTCGAGATTTAATCGAAAAAGTCATTCCTGGTTTTACTGATTATAATAAACGTGTACGAAATCCTGGTGGATTTTATCTACCGAACTGTGCCAGAGATGGCGACTTTAAAACCAGCACAGGCAAAGCTAATTTTACAATAAACCCCGTCCCTGTTAATGATTTGGCTGTTGATGATTTCATTATGATGACCATACGAAGTCATGATCAGTTTAACACAACAATCTATGGATTAGATGATCGATATCGTGGAATTACAGGCGGTCGAAGAGTCATTTTCATGAACAAAGAAGATATGACATCGCTTGGATTAAAAGCCAAAAGTGTAGTTGATTTGATCAACAGGGATGATGGAATTGAACGGATTGCGCCAAAATTTGTCGTTGTTCCCTTTTCTATTCCTCCACGTTGTGTAGCTACTTATTTTCCAGAAGCCAATGTATTAGTTCCTATTAGTAAAGTAGCCAAACGCTCCAATACCCCAGCATCAAAAAGAATTAGAATCAAAATTTTACCCACTCAATAAATTTTGTGCAATCACTTGTTTACCTTTAGTCAAAAGAAAATATAATGAAACAACTCAACAGTATTGATGCAGCATTTTTGTACTTAGAATCTGCTAAGGCACCCATGCATGTAGGAGGCGTATATATATTTGAAAAACCAGAAGGTAAAGATCAATTTAATTATAAAGAATTTAGAGATTTTATTGGATCTAGAATTCATCAAGTCGATATGTTTCGACAACGATTGGTCGAAGTACCTTTAAATTTAGGCCGACCTTATTGGGCCAAAGATCCTGATTTCAATCTTGACTTTCACCTTGCCCATATGGCTGTTCCTCAGCCTGGAGGCTTAAAAGAACTTATGGCATTAGCTGGTCGAATTTTTAGCCGCCCATTAGATCGAGGTCGTCCCTTATGGGAAATGGCTTTTGTAGAAGGTTTGAATGGAATTGATAATTTAAAGCCAGGTTCTTTTGCAGTAATAGCAAAAGCTCACCATGCCGCAATTGATGGAATGTCTGGCGCTACTATGATGGCCGCTATTTTCGATATGTTTCCGAAACCCGTAAAGGTTAAACCAGAAGAAAAACCATTCAAAGGAGAAAAAATTCCACATGGTCTAAAGTTAATTACTAAATCAACAGGCAAAGCACTTAATACTCCGCTAAAGGTTTTAAAATTTGCAAAGAATACGGCAGTAAGTACTACAAGTACTGTCATAGAAGCCGCTAAGAAAAAAGTAAAAGCACCACCTCGATTATTTTCTTCCCCCAAAACCCTATTTAATGTCCCAGTTACCCACAATCGAATATTTTCGGGTTCATGGGTAGAATTGGATCGAATAAAAGCGATTAAAAATAAAGTTGAAGGAACGACCATTAATGATGTGGTTTTGACGATTTGTTCGGGTGCTCTTTCGAAATATTTAAAAGGGAAGAAGAATCCTCCTAAGAAATCTTTGGTCGCTATGGCGCCTATTTCTGTACGTTCAGAAAGCAAAAAGAATGCTGGTGGAAATCAGATTTCAGGTATGCTTGTTTCTCTTGCCACAGACGAAAAAGATTTATTGAGTCGATTACATGCGATTAATACCAGTTCGAAAGGTTCAAAAGTTTATAGTAAAGCTGTGGGGGCAGAGCAAATGATGGATTTAGTTCCTTCACAATTAGCCTCATTAGCTTCGAGGCTTTATACGACTATGGGTGTTTCTGAGATGCATAATCCTTTGTACAATTTAATTATTACCAATGTACCCGGACCGCCAATTCCCTTATATTTAAATGGGGCTAAAATGCGAGCAATCTTTGGTCTTTCCCCTTTATTTGATGGAATGGCTTTGATTATTACGGTCTTTAGTTATTCTGGACGCGTATATTTTGGTCTGGCTTCTTGTCAAGAAATCATGCCCGATATTGATGACCTTTCAGAATACATCAAAGACGCTTTAACAGAATTAGAGGCTGCGGTAAACAAGAAAAAAACGAAAAAACAAAAAGCATAACCCAAACTTAATTTAACGAATTCTAATTGCACAAAAAACCAACTTATGCCCAATAGCATACCTTACCAAAGCCCTACGAAATGGATGTTTCTTGCTGAAAGCCGTGCCTTATTAGGCCTTAGACTGTATTTGTCTAAATTTCCACAATTAGTAAAAATGCCCAAAGGAGATGGACATCCTGTAATGGTACTTCCTGGCTTTATGGGAAGCGACCTTTCTACCTTACCCATTCGTTTTTATCTCAAACGTTTGGGCTATAAAGTCCATACTTGGGGCTTAGGACGAAATTTAGCGAAAGAAGAATATGAAGAGCCTTTACGAGAAAATGTAGAAAAATTATTTCAAAAATATAATCGTAAAGTCACATTAATTGGTTGGAGTCTTGGCGGCGTGTTTGGAAGAGAAGTCGCAAGAGATATGCCCGATAAGATTAGACAGGTCGTAACCATGGCTTCTCCTTTTGGTGGAATTGATGAAGTGACCAGTGTAGGCTGGATTTATGAGTTTTTACGAAGAAAAAAAATAAAAGAACTTGATCCTGAGCTAGTTAGCAGACTTAAACTACCTATACCTGTCCCTTGCACCAATATTTATAGCAAAGGAGATGGCATCGTTTCTTGGACCGTTTGTATAGATAAAGAGACCACAGATGTCCCCAGTCAGAACATTGAAGTTAGAGGAAGTCACTCTGGTTTGGGGCATCATCCAGGTGTTTTATTTTGCATAGCGAACCGTTTAGCACAGCCTGAAGGCACTTGGAAAAACTTTGATGAAGCAGAATGGGAACAATATTTGAAACCTAAAACCTGTTTACTTTAAAATACATTAGTTGAACTTATGAAAACATTACATTTCGGATTTGTTTTATTGCTTCTATTGCCATTATTCAGTTTTGGACAGGATACCATTATTGTAGCTAATATTGAGCGTTATCAAGAGCTCAATGCCACGCATTCTTTCAATGATATTGTAGTCGATGCGGCAAATAATAAATGGATAGTAACGGATAAGGGTGGTTTTAAAATTCCTAATTTCTATAAACCTGCGGATACCGTTTCCAATGTAGGAGGGAAAGCTTTGGCTATAGATAGGAATAATCAAGTGTGGATGGATCAATTTGGTCAACCCATCTACAATCCCAAAACAGGTCAAGCACTTTCATATAGAGCTACTGATGGAAAAATAAAAGTGAATAGTATGTCTAGTCAAGACAGCTTATTGTGGGTAGGTACGGACAATGGGTTGTATGTATTCTTGTTAGATGATTTTTCTTTCGTAAAAAAAATGAATAGCTCGAACTCTAAAATTCCTGATAATATAATCAATGATGTTTTTGCTGATGACCGAGGAGTTGTTTGGGTTGGAACCAATAAAGGAATTTGTCGGATTGCCAATAAAGGTGGAAAAGCTTATGAAAAAAATAATCGCTTTACCGCCATTAGTAGTTCAAAAGAAGGAATCTGGATCAATGGAAGTAAAGAAATGTGGTTAGTTGATCATTATAATCGATGGTACCCCGCAGCAATAGACAAAAAATTAAGTCGTGGTGCCGTACGTGGTATTTGTTCGGATAAAAATGGAATCATTTATATTGCTTCTGAAATTCTAGTTCAATATAATCCTTATAAAAATGAGATCAATATCTTTGATGAGAAGGATGGTTTAGTCAATACGGAATTCTTATGTATTGTTGCCGATGATTATAATCATATATGGGCGGGCACTGCCAATCAAGGCTTATACCGAATAACCTTTACAGAAGAATATGGAGATCGACTTACCGCTTTAGCTATTGTACAAGAAGAAATTAAATGTTATGGCCAAGGCATGGGTTCTATATTAATCAATGCCAAAGGAGGAAAAGGCCCTTATCGTTATCTTTGGGATAATCTCAATTTAAATGGCCCCAATCCTAAAAATTTAGCCGCTGGAGATTATGCGGTAACCGTAATGGATAGCGAGGGTAAATCAATTGAAATAATGACCACCTTAACCCAACCCAGTCAAGTAATCGTAAAACCCGACTATGTTCGCCGAATCTCTGCAAAAGGAATGAAAGACGGGCGTGCAAAAGTCAATGTACAAGGTGGGAAAGCGCCTTATGCTTATTTATGGTCTAATGGACAAACTACTGATATAGCTAAACGATTACCTATGGGTTTTCACAATGTTACAGTAACCGATGGAAATGGCTGTGAGAATGTCATGCAATTGGAAATTCAGAAAGAAAGTGCAATGCCCGATTTAGTAATAAAAGATATTGAAGAAGGGCAAACTCTGACTGTAAATGAATTGTCCTTTAAGGCAGATTCAACGGAAATCACCTCCGCTTCTTATCCTGTATTGGAAGAAATCGAAAACTTTTTAAATGAAAATCCTAAAGTAAAAATTGAAGTTGGAGGACATACCAATAATATCCCTTCCGATGAATTTTGTTTTAGATTATCTACTGCCAGAGCAAAAAACATAGCTGAATATTTATATAAAAAAGGAATTCGTCCAGAGCGAGTAACTTATAAAGGTTATGGAAAAACAACCCCTATTGCCTCCAATATGACCGAAGCAGGTAGGAAGCGAAATCAGCGGGTAGAAATAAAAATTATCTCACTAAAAGATTGATCATTTATCTAGAAAATCAATTTAAATAAACAATTTCGGATTCGTTGGGTTTATTTTATATCTTCAACAAAATTTAAACTCCTATGAAGAACATCGTAGTCATGGCCCACAATTCCCACAAACCCGCTTTAGCCACCTTTCTAAAGGAAAGAGAAGAATGGCTTTGGGGAAGAAAATTAGTTGCTACTGGTCGATCAGCCGAAACCATTGAAAAAGAAAATTTCAAATCCCCCATTAAGCACTTAAGTCCAGGGAAATATGGTGGTTATAATCAAATTACCGAAATGGTCAATGCTGGAGAAGTAGATATGGTGATCTTTTTCCAAGATGTAGAAGTGCAGGTATATCATGATGATATACGTAAATTATTAGATGCTTGTAATACCAAAAATATTCCATTAGCCACCAATCCTGCTTCCGCAGATTTAATGATTATCGGAATCATTCGAAAAGAATATAGTGAACGGAATTTTGGCGGTTAATAGTCTAACAAATTACCAATAGCTTCCGTTACTTTTTCGATGGAAGGAATCATAGTTTGTTCTAATATCGAATTCAGTGGAATCGCAGGCATATTCGCAGAACCAATCGTTCGAACAGGTGCATCTAAAGATTCAAAACAATGCTCTTGGATTCGAGCAGCTAGGCTTTGAGCAAAGGTATTATTTACGGGTTCTTCCGTAACAACCAAACATTTACTATGGACATTAACCGAATTAAAAACCGTTTCAGTATCTAGTGGATTAAGCGTTCTAAGGTCAATGATTTCTATTCGTCCTGGAAATTGTTCTGCTGCATTTAATGCCCAATGTACGCCCATTCCGTAAGTGACGACCGTCATACTTTCTCCAGCTTTAATTTTATCTTCTGTAGCTTCTAAAGCGATCCGAGCTTTACCAAAAGGAATCACATAATTTTCATCAGGCTCAATCGTTCTTGCGGCGTCTGTTCCACGTACTTTTGACCAATATAATCCTTTATGTTCAAAAATAACGACTGGATTTGGATCATAATAAGCCGACTTCATTAAGCCTTTTAAATCTGCTCCTGTGCTTGGGTAGGCAACTTTGACGCCTTCAATATTGACCACTACAGATTCTACACTAGACGAATGATAAGGCCCTCCACTTCCATAAGCTCCAATAGGTACTCTAATGATGCAACTGGCTGGCCATTTTCCATTAGAGAGATAGTAAGAACGGCTTACTTCAGTAAACAATTGATTTAATCCTGGCCAAATATAATCCGCAAATTGAACTTCAACAATCGGCTTTAATCCTACAGCAGACATTCCTACTGTACTTCCTATAATAAAAGCTTCTTGTATAGGCGTATTAAATACACGATCATCACCAAACGTTTGAGCAAGGGTTGCTGCTTCTCTAAACACTCCACCTAAACGAGCTCCCACATCTTGTCCATACAGTAAACATTCTTTATGCGTATGCATTAATTCTTTTATCGCAAACAATGCCGAATCTACCATAACTGTTGCTTCTTTATCCGTAGGTTCTCGCTCTCCTACTTCTTCGGTAATTGGACTCGGTGCATATTTATGGGTATATAAATCTTCAGGTCTAGGATCTTCTGCTTCTTTAGATCGATTATAATCTTCTTTAACTAAAGCCATAGCCTCAGCTTCTATCTTCTTTAGTGCCTTTTCGGTCACGCCTTCTGCACGAAGATACTTTCTAAACTTAGGATATGGATCTCTTGATTCTGCTTCTTCCAGATCATCTCGATACCATTCCTTTCGCACACCAGAGGTATGGTGATTAAGCAAAGGCACTTTGGCGTGAACTAAAAATGGTCGTCTTTCTTTTCTTATCGTTTCATAAACTTCTTGAATCGTAAGATAACATTCTAAGAAATTGGTTCCGTCAATTGTACGCACTTCAATACCAGGAAATCCTTTCGCATATTCTGTAGCATCAGCCTGACGAATTTCATCGGCATGTGCAGAAATATCCCATTCATTATCTTGTACTAGATATAAAATGGGGAACTGTTTTAAAGAAGCCATTTGGAAAGCTTCAGAGACTTCACCTTCTGTTACCGAAGCATCGCCAAGCGAACAAACAACCACAGGATAGTCGTTTCCATAATCTTCATCAAGGCCAAGTTTTTCTTTATATTGAATACCCATTGCTACCCCCGTAGAAGGGATTGCTTGCATACCTGTAGCGGAAGATTGATGGGGTACTTTAGGTTTATCTGGATCATTTAAACTCGGATGAGAATAATACGAGCGTCCTCCAGAAAAAGGATCATCTCTTTTGGCCATCAGTTGCAACATCAAATCATATGGGGTACAACCAATACTTAATAATGTGGCATCATCTCGATAATAAGCCGATAAAAAATCTTGCGGTTTAAGTTGCATTCCTGTGGCTATTTGGATCGCCTCATGTCCACGCGAAGTAGCATGTACATATTTAGAAACAAACTTAAAGTTTTCTTCATAAACCTCTGTCATACTTTTGGCCGTTGCCATTAATCGAAAGGCTTTCAATAAGGTTTTCTTCGCTACTTTTTTATCGGTTAAGATCATAAAGATTTATTTCTTTTTAAATTTCTCAATTGCATTTTTGGTAAAATCAGATAAGACTAATTTACCACTCATTGCTGCACGTTCGGCTAATAACTCATCCCAATGTTCCGTGCCTTGCCAAAAGACTTTTTTCAATAAGCCCATGGCTTCAGGATTAGAATTGGACAAGGTATTGGCTAATTTTTCTACCGCTTCATCAAGTGCTTCTACGGTTTCAAATATTTCAGCAAATAAGCCTTTACTTCTCGCCCACTCTGATGTTCTCCATGAAGAAGCATCTATGGCCAATTGGCTCATGGCAGAAGTTCCGATTTTTCGTTCTACTGCTGGACCAACCACAAAAGGGCCAATCCCAACGGCCAATTCACTTAATTTTACAGAGGCAAATTTGGTGGCAAGGCAATAGTCTACCGCAGAAGCAAGACCAACTCCTCCGCCTACCGTTTTTCCTTGTACTCTTCCAATAATTAACTTCGAGCACTTTCTACAAGAGTTAATTACGTTGGCAAAACCAGAGAAAAAGATTCGTCCAGTTTCTAGATCTTGAATAGACATTAATTCATCAAAACTAGCTCCTGCACAAAAGGCTCGATTTCCTCCGCTCTTTAATATAATAACTTTTACTTGATTATCCACACTTAAAGCATCAATTGTTTGACTTAGCTTCGCTAGAAGATTTCCAGGTAATGAATTACTTAATGGATGTGAAAATTCAATCGTAGCAATTCCTCGTTCATCCGTCTTTGATTCTACGTATCCTTGTTCTAATACATTCATTTTATTTCAAATTTTTGAAAGGGTTTAAAATGTTTGATCTATTTTTTTCACCATGGTTAAAATAGTAGCTATCGCCACTGTCTCTCCTGTTTCGTCGTAGACATCCACTAAAAATTTCACAATACCTTTAGCAATATCTTCTTCACTCTTTTTCTCTTGGTTTATTTTTTCTTTCACCGTAAATCGTACCCCAATGGTCATTCCAGGATAAACAGGTTTTGTAAAGCGACAATCTTCTAAACCATAATTTAATAACACAGGGCCTTTCGCAGGATCTACAAACAATCCTGCGGCTTTTGATAAAACAAAATAACCATGCGCTACTCTTCCTTCAAAGATGGTCCCTTCTAGAGAAGTGGCATCTACATGGGCATAAAAATTGTCTCCGCTCACATTCGCAAAATTGACGATATCCGCTTCGGTTACGGTATGTTTGTGGGTGATTACCGTTTCTCCAACTTCTAATTCTTCAAAGTGTTTTCGGAATACGTGAACTGGTGTTATGATCGGTTTTGCGCCTACTTGAAATTGATTGGTTACTCTCGTTATTGAAGTAGGTGTACCTTGGATTGCACAGCGTTGGAGATAATGTTTTACTCCACGCATTCCTCCCATTTCTTCTCCTCCTCCTGCTCGACCTGGGCCTCCATGTACCAGCATGGGCATTGGTGATCCATGTCCTGTACTTTCTTTAGCGCTTTCTTCATTTAAGATCAAAATACGACCATGATAAGCTGCGGCATTAACGATATATTCTTTAGCAATTTTATCATCTGCGGTCACAATAGAGCTTACTAAAGACCCCTTCCCCATTTGTGCTAATTCAATCGCTTCATCTAAGTTTTTATATGGCATTAGTGTACTTACAGGACCAAATACTTCGACTTCATGCGACACTAATTTTTTAAATGGATCATCGTTTAATAATAGTAGTGGACTAAAGAAAGCGCCTTTATCTTTATCCGCTCCAATCACTTCAAAATTTTCCATATCGCCATAGACAATTGGTGTATCTTTTATCAATAGATCAAGGTTCTCTTTTATACGATCAATTTGATCTCTAGAAACTAAAGAGCCCATACGCACACCTTCTACTTGAGGATCACCAATGGTCGTTTTGGCTAAGGATTTCCCTAAGGCAATTTGTACCTCTTCTATTAAATTTTCAGGGACAATAATACGACGCACTGCCGTACATTTTTGTCCAGCTTTAACGGTCATTTCTTTTCGTACCTCTTTAATAAAAAGATCAAATTCGACGGTGCCGGGTACTGCATCTTCACCTAATACCGCCGCATTCAAACTATCTGCTTCTAAATTAAATGAAACCGTATTGTCTATAATACTTGGCAATGTCTTTAACATTCTACCCGTCTTTGCAGAACCCGTAAATGTAACAATATCTTGCGCATTGACATGATCTAAAATTCCATGTCCTTTACCACAAACCAATTGAATGGCTCCTTCAGGAACGATACCTGATTCTACAATATCTTTGACCATCGCTTGCGTAAGAAAACTGGTAATTTCAGAAGGCTTCACAATAGCAGGTACACCCGCCAACCAATTGACTGCCAACTTTTCTAACATTCCCCAAATCGGGAAATTAAAGGCATTGATATGAATGGCTACGCCTCTTTTGGGCACCATGATGTGATGTCCAATAAATGTACCTTCTTTAGATAAATTTACCGCATCGCCATCAATATAAAAAGGTTCATCTTGAAATTGTTTTCGCAAACTTGCATAAGCGAATAAGGTGCCAATTCCGCCGTCAATATCAATCCAGCTATCTACTTTAGTCGCTCCAGTTTGGTAACTAATGGGATAATATTTTTTGCGCATGCCATGTAGATGCAAGGCCAATTTCTTGAGCATGAGTCCTCGTTCTACAAAGGTCATTTTTCTAAGATTTGGCCCACCGATTCGACGACCATAAACCATCATATCTGCATAATCCAAACCTTCGCTACCACAGGTGCTAATAATTTCACCAGTAATTGCATTAAATTGGGGATGACCACTTCCATCGTGATTCACCCATTTTCCTTTGATTAGATTGGGTAATTTCATGTATAGCTTGTTTTTAAAAGAACGATTTTCAAAATGAAGTCTGCAAAAATACAAAGCTTTAGCGAACTTTAATAAAAAGTAAGTGTAGCAAATCTAAAATGTGTCTTTGATTTTATCTTCTATCTTAATTTAGCTAAATTAGGGCTCACATTAATTTGTCTAAACGATATGAGCAAAAAGTCCCAAAAAACGAAGGCCAATACGAAGAAAGTAAAGCAAAAAAAAGCCATAGTTCAAAAAACGTCTATTACGCCTATTTGGGTTGGTATTGCGCTTATTACCTTTGCCGTTTTTGTACCAAGTATTAACAATGACTTTTTGAATTGGGATGATCCAAGTTATGTGTTGCAAAATCAACTCATTCAAAATTTATCTTTAGGTGGAATCCTGACTATGTTTTCTCCGAATCATTTTTTGATGAGTAATTATCATCCGTTGACCGAGTTAAGTTTGGCCATAGATTATCAACTTTTCGGATTAAACCCCAAAGGGTTTCATTTCATGAATTTACTGTTTCATGTAATCAATACTGTATTAGTCTTTCTTTTTGTTCATCGTCTTTTTAATAAAAAAATAATCATTGCTTCAGTTGCCGCTTTATTCTTTGGTATTCATCCCATGCATGTAGAGTCTGTTTGCTGGATTTCTGAGCGAAAAGATGTACTTCATGTGCTCTTTTATGTTTGGGGTTTAATACAATATTTAAAATATTTAGACAGTGGTCGTGCTAAAAAACATTTGATTTATACAGGGCTTCTTTTCCTTTGTGCCTTGCTTTCTAAAGCACAGGCAGTTACGTTTCCATTGATTATTATTTTGATTGATTATTTAAAAGATGAAGGGCAGATAAAAGCGCATCTAATGGAAAAGATTCCATTTTTTGTCTTGTCTATTGCCTTTGGTCTTTTAGCTATAAAAGCACAATCCTCTTCTGGGGCAACTACGATGATTGATGTGCCTATGTACCAAAGTTTGTTTGTAGGAAATTTTGGAATTTTCTTATATCTAGTGGCTTTATTTTTTCCAGTGTATTTATCGGCCTTACATCCTTATCCTTTTGAAGTAGGTGCGGCCTTACCTGTGTATTTTTATGCGGCACCTTTAGTCGGTTTAGCCTTATTATTTTTCATTTATAAAATGCATAAAAAAGGACGATTTGATTTAGTCTTTGGTATGGTCTTTTTTCTATTTGCCATTGGGCCAATGCTTCAATTTCTACCTGTAGGAGAGGCGATTATTGCGGAGCGATATACGTATCTTCCTTATGTGGGACTCTTTATTATTGCGGGTACATTTTTTGATCAATCGACTAAAGGAAAATTTTGGTCTTCCAACAAACCGATTGTTCCTATCGTATTTGCTGCCTTTACGTTATTCTTTTTATTCTTTTCTTTTCAACGTACAAAAGATTGGAAAAGCGGACAATCTTTATGGTCTGATGCTATGGAAAAATATCCAGATCGTGGACAATTAGCCTACGTCAATTTAAGTCATTTTTATTTAGAGGTTGGTGCATTTGATTTAGCGATTAATTCGGCAGATAAAGGTTTAGAAAAATTTCCCAATCATTATCGGTTGTGGGTAAATAAGGCCTTTGCTTTTATGAAAAAAGATCAACATGCGGCCGCGCTTCCTTTTTTAGCCGAAGCAGCCAACAGAGATCCTGGATATTTTGAGATTTATATCAATCAAGCGATGTGCTATGATAATCTTAAGCAATATGATAACGCCATTGCAGCCTATACAAAAACGATAGAGGTGAATGACAATTATGCGCCAGCCTATTTGTACAGAGGAGTCATACATATTAATCATACCAAGAACTATGATCTGGCCATCTCCGATTTTCAAAATGCTACCCGCATAAATCCAAACAACCAAGAAGCTTGGACCAATCTTGCAGTGGCTCAATTTTCAAAAGGCGAAGGTCAAAATGCCTTGCAATCGGTTAACCAATCTATAAGCATTCAAGAAGCAGGAAGACCTTATTATATTCGTGCATTAGTCTATGAAAGTTTAGGTCAATACGCCAACGCTTATCAAGATGGATTGAAAGCCCAGCAGTTGGGTGATGGTTCGGCAGCGGGTAAATTGCAGGAGTGGAAGTCTAAAGGGGGGATGTAAACTAAATCCTTTTAATTTCATTAATAAAGGTAAATTAGTGTTTATGCGAATTCATTTATTGATCTTTTTATTGGTTTTCTTTTTTTTCCAAATCCAATGTAAAAAAGTAATAATTGCTCAACTCCTTGTTGAGGATTATAATCTAAATTCTATTCAAGTACAATCTCCTATAAAATATTTGGCTTTAGGGGATTCTTATACTATTGGTCATAATGTAGATCAGGCACTACGTTATCCAGTATTATTATCAAAAGAATTAAATAGTAAAGGTGTACTTCTTGATAGTTTACAAATCATTGCTCAAACAGGGTGGACAACCAATAATTTACTAATTGAAATGGAAATTGCTAATTTACAAAATCAATACGACTTGGTTTCTATATTGATCGGCGTAAATAATGAATTTCAAGGGATTCCCATAGCAACTTACGAAGATGAATTTGAACAAATTGTACAAAGAGCCATCGATTTAACAGGTGGTCGTAAACATCGCGTGTTTGTGTTATCTATACCTAATTATGCCTATTCTACTGTGGGTGCTAACTTTCCTGATGCAGAAGTTATTTCTCAAAGATTATTATTTTATAATGAAAAAAACAGAGCGATTTCAGCCAAATATGGTGTTCGTTATTTCAATATTACCCCTATATCTCAACAAGGTATAAATGATCCTTCATTGATTACAACTGATGGTTTACATCCTTCTGGAAAAATGTATAACCTTTGGGTAAAGCTTATTGAACAGGGAGTTTATAAAATGTTATTCAAATAAAATGAAATATGGTATCTTGTGAGGAATAAAATTCACCACTATGAGCCATGTCTTATTTGAAATCATTGATGGCGTTGCCAAAATCACGCTTAATCGACCCGATGTATTTAATAGTTTTAATATTCCTATGGGGAAATTGCTTCAAGATCATTTAGATGAATGTGCAAGCAATCCAACAATTCGCGCCGTTTATTTAACGGGTATTGGCAAAGCATTTTGTGCAGGCCAAGACCTCCAAGAAGCCATTGATCCTGAAGGGCCTGGAATTAAAAACATTGTAGAACGAACGTATAATCCAATCATTCAAAAATTGCGGAACTTAGAGAAACCTGTAGTGGCTGCAATTAATGGGGTAGCCGCAGGCGCAGGGGCAAATATCTGCTTCGCTTGTGATATTACCATTGCTTCCGAAAAGGCATCGTTCATTCAAGCTTTTAGCAAAATTGGATTAGTTCCTGATAGTGCAGGAACCTATACTTTGCCCCGTCTTATTGGTATGCAAAAAGCTTCCGCATTAATGATGTTAGGGGATAAAGTAAGTGCTACGGAGGCAGAACGTATGGGAATGATTTATAAAGTCGTTCCTGTAGAATCCTTTGAAGAAACGGCATGGAAGACGGCATTAAAACTGGCCAAAATGCCAACTAAAGGATTATCATTAACCAAGAAATTACTGAATCAATCTTTTCAAAATAATATCAATACTCAACTGGATCTTGAAAAAGATTTTCAAGAAGTGGCTGGAAATACCTACGACTATAAAGAAGGTGTGAATGCATTTCTAGAAAAAAGAAAACCCATCTTTAAAGGCAAATAAATAACAAATATGAAAATAGGAATCATTGGCGCAGGAACTATGGGCGCTGGTATCGCACAAGTCGCTTCACAATCTAAACATCCCGTCGTTTTGTTTGATGTCAACTCTAGTGCGCTAGCCAAAGCAAGAGCGAAACTTGAAAAAATCATGCATCGCTTAATTGAAAAAGGAAGGGTAAGTAGTGAAGAAGCACAAGCCATTCAAGACCGAATTTCATATAGCACCAACTATAGCGATTTTACTGGAAGTACATTAGTCATTGAAGCGATTGTAGAAAACCACGAAATAAAAACTAAAGTCTTTAGACAACTCGAAGATTATGTAGATGAGCAATGCTTAATTGCAAGTAATACGTCCTCTTTATCAATTGCTGCATTAGCTGCGAGTTCTTCTAATCCTACGCGTTTTTTAGGTATTCATTTTTTCAATCCCGCACCATTAATGCCTTTGGTAGAAATTATTCCTGCAATTCAAACTTCCACAGAAAACTTGAAAAAAGCCAAGGATTTAATTGATTCTTGGGGAAAGGTAACCGTCATGGCCAAAGATACGCCAGGCTTTATTGTCAACCGAGTAGCTCGACCTTTTTATGGCGAAGCCCTTCGTATTTACGATGAAGGTTTAGCAGATATTCCTACCATCGATTGGGCAATGAAAGAAATCGGTGGTTTCCGAATGGGGCCCTTTCAATTGATGGATTATATTGGGAATGATATTAATTATACCGTAACCGAAACGGTGTTCAAATCTTTCTTTTACGATCCAAGATACAAGCCTTCTTTTACTCAAAAACGAATGGCCGAAGCTGGTTATTTAGGTCGTAAGGCAGGCCGTGGATATTACGACTATAGTGAAGATGCCGTTCCACCCGAAGCTCAAAAAGATCAAGCCAAAGGAGAAGCCATTGTCAACCGAATTGTGATGATGTTAATCAATGAAGCAGCAGATGCCTTGTATTTAAATATTGCTTCTAAAGAAGACATTGATTTGGCCATGACCAAAGGGGTAAACTATCCTAAAGGATTATTAAAATGGGCAGATGAAAAAGGTATTGCGGAAGTCGTAAAATTTATGGATGCATTGCATCAAGAATATTTAGAAGATCGTTATCGAGTCAGTCCATTATTAAGACGAATGGCAAGAGATGATCAAAAATTTTATCCATGAGTTCAAAAGACGATGCACCCAAAATTGTAGATGCCATGTATCATAACGATGCCTTTAGTCAATGGCTTGGCATCCGACGAATCAAAGACGGCCCAGGATATTCTTTGATCGAAATGACCGTTAGAGAAGAAATGACCAATGGGTTTAAAATTGCACATGGAGGCATCAGTTATTCTTTTGCAGATAGTGCTTTTGCCTTTGCTTCAAATGCGAGAGGGCGACATGCGGTTTCCATTGAGACTACCATTTCTCACCTTGCCAAAATACAAATTGGAGATGTCTTGCAAGCTGAAGCAACAGAAGAACATTTAAGTCATAAAGTGGCCGTTTATACGGTAGTCGTTCGAAATCAACACCAAGAAAAAGTGGCACTTTTTAAAGGAACGGTTTATCGAAGTAGTAAAGAATGGGAAGTTTAATTTTTTAGAAGATGTTAAAAAAAATAGCATGGTAACTGTTAAATTCACTCAAGCCTTGAAACGTTTTTATCCGCTCTTAAAAGAGCAAACTGTAGAAGCGACGAGTTTATTAGATGTTATTCAAAAATTAAATATTCAGTACGTAGGAATACAAGCTTATATTTTAGACGAACAAAATCAGTTGAGAAAACATGTCAATATTTTCATAAACAATAACCTAATTGAAGATCGAAAAACATTGACAGATCGGATCAAGTCGGGAGATGAAATTTATTTTATGCAAGCCTTATCTGGCGGTTAAATGATAGTTTATGTCTGCTACACACTTATTAGTTGGAACTCGAAAAGGATTAGCCATTTATCATAAAAAAAATGATCAATGGAATTATGAAACCATGCACTTTTCTGGAATTCCAGTGTCTATTGCTTATGCTGATCCAGCGACTCATTTTTGGTGGGCTTGTTTAGATCATGGGCATTGGGGAGTAAAGTTACACCGATCAAATAATCAAGGAAAAACTTGGGAGGAAGTAGCCGCTCCTGCTTTCCCCGAAGGGAGTGAAATAAAAGAAGGGCTACCTGCAACGACACAATATATTTGGTCTTTACAAAACGGAGGACTCGATCGTCCGGGCCATCTTTGGTTAGGAACAGTCCCTGGCGGATTATTTAAAAGTGAAGATAATGGAGATAGTTTTCATCTAGTTGAATCCTTATGGGAGGAACCTACACGAACTACCGATTGGTTTGGTGCAGGAATGGATCATCCAGGAATACACTCTATTTTAATTGATCCTAGAAATAGTGATCATATTTTTGTAGGAATAAGTTGTGCTGGAACTTATGAATCTGTAGACAATGGAAAATCATGGACCATTCGCAACAAAGGATTGTATGCGAGTTTTTTACCTGATCCATATGCAGAAGTGGGACATGATCCACATTTACTACGATTTTGCGAAGCGAAACCTGAAGTGCTTTGGCAACAAAATCACTGTGGCGTTTATCGTTCAGAAGATAGCGGATTAAATTGGAAAGAGGTTTCTGATAAAACAAAAAACGTTTATTTTGGTTTCCCTATTGAAGTAAGTAAAACCGATCCTTTGAAAGCATGGATTTTTCCATCTAAAAGCGATGAAGAACGAACAGCCATTAATGGTGGTTTATCTGTATGCAGAACCGACGATGGTGGCCAAACTTGGAATGTATTTAGAAAAGGCTTACCACAAGAAGCTTGTTTTGATATTATTTATAGACATTGTTTGGTTGCAAATGAACAAACCGTAGCCTTTGGCACAACCTGTGGCAATTTATTTATTTCAGAAGATGAAGGAGCCTCATGGACTTGTTTGAATAATTACTTGCCTTTGATTTACTCCTTACAATTTGTTTAAAATTAAATACCTTTGCCCTCAATAAAAAATAGGAACATGAAAGAGACTTTTATTATAGACGCTATACGAACTCCCATTGCAAAATTTACAGGATCTTTATCCACGATTCGTACCGATGATTTAGGTGCGCATGTAATAAAGGCTTTGATGGATCGAAATCCAAACCTAAATCCCGAAGTCATAGATGATGTCATTATGGGCTGTGCCAATCAAGCAGGAGAAGATAATCGAAATGTAGCGAGAATGTGTTTGCTGTTGGCGGGTTTACCTTATTCTGTTCCAGGAGAAACAGTCAACCGACTTTGTGCATCGGGAATGTCTTCGGTTATCCATGCAAGCCGGGCCATTAAAGCAGGCGATGGGGATGTATTTATTTCTGGAGGACTTGAACATATGACTAGAGGCCCTTGGGTTATTTCTAAAGTTTCTAAACCTTTTGGTCGGGATGCAAAAATGCATGATTCTAGTTTTGGATGGCGTTTCGTCAATTCTAAATTACATGATTTATATGGTACGGATGGCATGGGAGTTACTGCCGAAAATCTAGTCGATAAATATCAAATTAATAGAGAAGAACAGGATACTTTTGCGGCTTGGTCACAACAAAAAGCAGCGAAGGCGCAAGAAGCGGGTCGTTTAGCAGAGGAGATTATTCCCGTATCTATTCCTCAACGTAAAAAAGATCCTATTCTTTTTGAAAAAGATGAATTTATTCGGCCTGGAACCACCAAAGAAATTTTAGGCAAATTGCGACCTGCCTTTCGAAAAGAAGGAGGCTCGGTTACTGCTGGAAATGCTTCAGGATTAAATGATGGTGCAGCGGCTATGTTGGTTGCTTCAGGAGAAGCGGTCGAAAAATATAATTTAAAACCATTGGCCCGTATTGTAAGTTCTGCGGTTGTAGGAGTAGAGCCTAAAATCATGGGCATTGGTCCAGTCTACGCTTCCAATAAAGCATTAGAAAAGGCAGGATTAAGTATGGATGATATGGATATAATTGAAATCAACGAAGCTTTTGCTGCCCAGTGTATTGCTTGTTTTAAAGCTTGGGGAATTGCCAATGATGATCCTCGAATTAATCCAAATGGAGGAGGAATAGCTATTGGTCATCCACTAGGTATGTCAGGTACGCGGATTTTACAAACCGCAGCTATTGAGTTACAAAAACAACATAAACGTTATGCTTTGGTGACCATGTGTATTGGGGTAGGCCAAGGTTATGCCACCATTATAGAAAGAGTTTAACAAATACCATTATGATCTATTCATTTAAGGGTTTTATCCCCGTAGTACACCCTTCTGCTTTTGTTCATCCACAAGCTAGCGTAACAGGTAATGTAGTCATTGGCAAAAATGTATACATTGGCCCTGGAGCTGCTGTTCGAGGAGATTGGGGAGGAATTATTATTGAAGATGGATGTAATGTCCAAGAAAATTGTACCATTCATATGTTTCCTGGGGTAACCGTATTACTTAAAGAAGGCGCACATATTGGTCATGGGGCCATTGTACATGGAGGCACGATTGGTCGGAATGTATTGGTGGGTATGAATGCCGTCATTATGGATGATGTAGTTATTGAAGACGAATGTATCATAGGAGCTCTTTGTTTTGTAAAAGCCAATTCACACATTCCTAAACGTAGCCTCGTTGTTGGAAATCCGGGGAAAGTAATCAAGCAAGTCAGTGATGAAATGTTGGCTTGGAAAACAAAAGGAACTCAGCTTTATCAAGCCTTGCCAGGAGAATGTTATGATAGTTTAATTCCATGTGAGCCACTCACAGAACTCCCCAAAGATCGACCTTCACAAGAAGCCTTATTATCTACTTGGGAAAATATAAAAAGAGAATAGATTACCTCGGCGACACCTAATTTGAGTATTAATTAGGTTAAAAAATAAGGTTAAATGGATACAGAAACTTTAATTAAAAGGAAATAAAACCTTTAATTAAAAAAAAACAGCTTTTTATGTATCTAAATTCCCTGTCACTCGTTTAAATTATTTAATAATAATCGCTAAATTTGAAAGGCTAAAATAAAATGATCCTTTTAGCCTGTTTTGTGATGCACCCTTATTAATCACTTAGAATTTGTTTTTTGGAAAATTTAGACTCAAAATATAAAGAAGAGTTAAATCGGTTGAACGAAGAGAACAAACGATTGCGGAATCAAAATAAGCAATTGTGGGAAAAAGAACGGAGTACAACAGTAATATATAACTATGTGAATGCTGTTTTTCAACAAAACGACATTGATACTATTTTATGGGATATTGCCAAAAATGTAATTGGGAAACTAGCATTTATTGATTGTGTGGTCTACATTTTAAATCCAGAAAGTCAAATATTAGAACAAAAAGCAGCTTGGGGAGCTAAAAATCCTAAAAGCTATGAAATATTAGACCCTGTAAATTTAAAACTGGGAGAAGGCATTGTAGGAACGGTAGCTCAAACTGGAATTCCAGAAATCGTTAATGATACCACAAAAGACGATCGCTATATTGTAGATGATGATATGCGTCTTTCAGAAATTGCGGTGCCGATTATCATAGACAATCGAGTATTTGGCGTAATTGATTCGGAACATCCTGAGAAAGATTTTTTTACTGAAACTCATCTAGAAATTCTTTTAACACTCGCTACCATTAGCGCTTATAAGATTAAACAAGTTCAGACGAATCATAAACTTAAAATACATCAAAGTGATTTAGAAAAAACGGTAGCTGACCAAACAAGCCAGCTTACAGAGATGATTGATAAGTTGAAAAAATCAAACGAAGAATTGCAACAATTTGCCTATATCGCTTCTCATGATTTTAGGCAACCCCTCCGGATGATTAGTAGTTATCTAGGTTTATTAAACCGAAAATATGGCGACAATTTTGACGAAGATGGAAAAACATTCATCAATTTCGCTATGGATGGCGCACAACAAATGGATGCGATTATTCAAGACCTTCTATCCTATGCGCGCTTAGATTATAAAGAATTAAATTTTGCATCTATTGATTTAAATGATGTGGTAAATCGTGCAAAATTTTACTTAGAAGTACCGATTACCAAACATAAGGTGGTTATAAAGCAAAATAATCTTCCAGAAATGAAAGGTGATTTTACACAACTCGTCCAATTGTTTCAAAATTTAATCGACAATGCGATTAAATTTAGAAGTGATCAACCGCCTGTAATCAACATCGACACGAAAGACTTAGGAAGTCATTGGGAAATTAAGTTTTCCGATAATGGCTTAGGTATACAGAAAAATTTTCAAGATCAAATATTCCAGATTTTTTCAAAATATCATAATAAAAAAGATTACAAAGGTACTGGAATTGGTCTAGCCATTTGTAAACGAATTATCCATCGACATGGAGGAGATATTTCGGTACAATCGGAAGATCAAAAAGGTACTACTTTTATATTTAGTTTTGCCAAAAAGATTGAGAAATCAACGGCTACTCCCTCTTCCTAACTTTGATTTTATTCAAAAATTAAAGAATAAGCTATTCCTATCTTAAAGTCCGTTAAGATGATTAACTTTGTTGAATAAAATCATCCTATGGAACAACCTGCGCTCATCCAATCTTTCTTTCAAAAAATACAATACGCTATAGATCAAGATCAATTTATTAGAATGACTTTAGCTAAGCCTCGTCAAAAGACAGCACCTCTTCAAAATGTATATATTCGATTAGTCTCCATAAAAGACCTACTTTCGCTGTCCTTTACTTTGCATTACCAAACTAATGATCAAGTAAAAAATCATACGATAAAAGAAGGAATAAAAGCCATTGATGATTTAATGGAAAATGAATTTAAAGAAGCCTATCTTTTTACCTCTACAGGTGATTTTAGATTGACCTTTAATAAAAGAAATCGTGCGCGTTTTTTACAAGGTAAGCCAAGCAGCACTATAGTTCCATCCCGCCAACACGACCATCTCAAATCTCGTAAGATTGAAATTAATAACAATGTCTATCTTCAAGCTTTGGGTATTATTACGGCTAAAAATCAAGTAGCTAAAGATAAGGGCGATAAACTTCGTCAGATCCATCGATATGTAGAAATCATGGATCATTTGTTTAGCAAATTATCCTTGACCGCACCGATTCATGTGGCAGATATGGGCTCAGGAAAGGGATATCTTACGTTTGCTTTGCATGACCATTTAAAGAATAATTTAAATCTTTCCCCTACAACCCAAGGAATTGAACTTAGACCCGATTTAGTTACTTTGTGTAATCAAATTGCCAAGCGAGCGCAGTTTAATCAACTGTCTTTTCATGCACAACGAATTGAGGAATTCTCTTCGAAATCATTAGATGTCTTAATTGCTTTACATGCTTGCGACACCGCTACAGATGAGGCCATTGCTAAAGGTATTCAATCTAAAGCCCAATTGATTGTGGTTGCGCCTTGTTGTCATAAACAAATACGACCTCAAATCAAATCAGATGGTGCGCTTGCTCCGCTTTTAACACATGGAATCTTGCTAGAGCGACAAGCCGAAATGATCACAGACACCATCCGTGCTTTGCTTCTCGAAAAACATGGATACACCACCAAAGTCTTTGAATGGATCTCTACAGAACATACAGGGAAAAATGTGATGATCACTGCTATAAAAAATGAAATTTCAAAAGTAGATAAGGAGGTCTTAACTCAAATAACTAATCTAAAATCCTACTTTGGTATAAAGGAACATCATCTCGAAAGCCTTTTAAAGTAAGAGCAAGCCAATAAAGGCCTAATGCTATTTGACCTAATAAAAAACGGTAACTTCAGACAAATCTTTTCGTTCCAAATCAGGAACTTCTGCATCCGCTGTAGGATAACCCACTGGAAGCAATAAGAAAGGCCGTTCATTATCTGGTCGATTCAATATTTTTTGAAGAAAATTCATGGGACTCGGTGTATGCGTCAAGGTGACTAATCCAGCATGATGAATCGCTGCTATAAGAAACCCCGCGGCTATACCTACCGATTCGTTGACGTAGTAATTTTTTTTCTTTACTCCATCTTCAAGATCATATGATTTTCGAAATAGAATAATTAGGTAAGGTGCGGTTTCTAGAAAAGGTTTTTGCCAATCGGTGCCTAAAGGCGCTAAATCTTTCAACCATTCTTCAGACATCCGTCCATTATAGCTCGTATACTCTTCTTCCTCTGCAGCTTTTCGAATTGCTTTTTTGATTGTGGGATCAGAAACTACACAAAAGGTCCAAGGTTGCTTATGTGCGCCTGAAGGCGCGCTTGAAGCAGTCAGAATGATCTTATGGATTACTTCCATAGGAATCGGTCGATCAGAAAAATGTCGAACTGATCTTCTTTTGTCCATGTAGGAATAAAAGGCATTGCTTTTAGTGATCATTTCTTCATCAGAAAGAATCTCTCTTTGATAGGGAATAAAAGGGAAGGAATCTGCCATGTGTAGATTGCTGCATTAAATAATTAAGAAAACCAAGATAAAGCTCTTTCGAAATCGTCTGATGGTTTTGATTGATGAACAAACTCATTCGTTTCGCAATTATAGATATAATCTTTACTCCACTCCTTGTGATGTTTAGCTAATTCCTGTACGGCAAAAATCAGGAGATCCAATTCACTATCTGAACAAACAGGATGTAAGGATAAACGAATCCAACCAGGTTTGTTGGTCAGATCACCTTCATCAATTTTACAAGTAATTTGATTGGAATAATGCCGACTAACATTTAATAAATAATGGCCATAGGTACCTGCACAAGAACAACCTCCACGCACTTGAATACCAAATCGATCATTCAATATTTTTACACCTAGGTTATAGTGTAGATCATCAATATAAAAAGAAATTGCGCCTAGTCGATCCTCAATATTATCTGCTAAGATGTGCAAACAATGAATTTCACGAAATGCGTTAAACATTTTTTGGATTAATTCTTTCTCTCGTTTAGCCATATTTTCTACCCCCATTTCCTCTTTCAGTTGTATCGCTAAGGCGGCTTTCATCGTTTGTAAAAAGCCCGGTGTTCCTCCATCTTCTCTCGCTTCTATATCTTCAAAAAAACTATGTTCACCCCAAGGGTTGGTCCATGAGACTGTTCCTCCTCCAGGATTATCTGGAATTTTGTTATCATAAAGCCTAGCATCAAAAACAAGGATGCCCGGTGTACCCGGTCCGCCTAAAAATTTATGCGGAGAAAAATAAATAGCATCTAATCTTTCCATAGGATCTTTAGGATGCATATTGATGTTTACATAAGGGGCAGAACAAGCAAAATCAACAAAGCATAAACCACCAACTTCATGTATCATTTTTGACATTTGATGATAAGGGGTGTCAATTCCAGTGACATTAGAGCAAGAAGTTACTGCCGCTATTTTCACCTCACGGTCCTTGTGCTTTTCAATGAGTTCAGCAAAATGATTTAAATCGACTAAGCCCTCCTCATTGGGTTGAATACATTCTACAATAGCAATCGTTTCTAACCAAGAAGTGTGGTTGGAATGATGTTCCATATGCGTAACAAAAACCACTGGACGTTTCGCATCAGGAAGTTCAAGATAAGGCTTTAATTTTTCAGAAAGTTTTAGCCCTAAAATGCGTTGAAACTTGTTGACTACTCCTGTCATACCAGAGCCCGTAGTAATTAAAATATCATTGGCCTTCGCATTGACATGGCGCTTAATCACATCTTTTGCATGATGATAAGCCAGCGTCATTGAAGTTCCAGTGACGGAGGTTTCGGTATGTGTATTTCCTACAAATGGACCAATTTCATTTTGAAGTTTATCCTCGATGGGTTTATAGAGTCTTCCGCTAGCAATCCAATCCGCATAGATTATTTTTTTTTCACCATAGGGAGAAATAAAAGAAGTATCGTACCCAATTATATTTTTTCGAAACTGTTCAAAATATTGATTGAGTTTCATTGGGGTTTTTAGGTTTAATGTTTCCATAATTGTAGGTAAATTATAAGGAAAGCCAAAAGATTTGGTTTTTTAAAATAGCGTATTTCCTAATACGTTACTAAAGATAACAGAGAATTCTAGGTCGTCCAAATAATGTTTGTCAAATTTATGCGAAGT
The DNA here is from genome assembly GCA_020629935.1 of Saprospiraceae bacterium. Taxonomy (GTDB): domain Bacteria; phylum Bacteroidota; class Bacteroidia; order Chitinophagales; family Saprospiraceae; genus JAHDCJ01. The sequence goes on from JAHDCJ010000031.1 coordinate 41,008, forward strand.
ATTCAAATTAGCTTATATATCGCCTAATTGAGGACGGATAACTAATTCTTCGACTACGGCTTGATCGCTTAATTGATAACAACCCCAAAGTGCTTTGGCAATATCATTGGCTTTCATCAATCGTTCTTGAGGATGTTCAATTCCCTCCCAAGAAGAAGACCAAGTAGCTCCAGGCATAATGGCCGTAACTCGAATTCCTTTTTCCTTCATTTCTTCTCGCAACACCTTTGAAAAACCAAGTAAAGCGAATTTTGAGATACTATAAGAACCACTATTGGGATAAGCAATAATACTCGCAATAGAACACATATTAAATACATGGCCGTTTCCTTGGTCTATCATCATAGGTAAAAGGGCTCTAGTCAAATAATAGGCACTATAAAGATTGGTTTCAATCAATTGTTCCAAAACCCCATCTTCTTCGCTATGTACGGCTCCAGGAAAATAAATCCCTGCATTATTCACCAAGATGTCCAATTGGTTCCAATGTTGCTTAATATGATCTGCAAATTGGAGCGTTTCCGCTTTAGAAGACATATCGGCTTTAAAAACCATAAATGTTCCATTAGGGTGTTTTTCTTCAAGTTCTGTTTTCAAATTTTGAAGATCTTTTTCATTTCTTGAGCAAACAGCTAAATTAAAGCCATTTTCTGCTAAATTAAGGACAATGGCCTTGCCAATTCCCTTTGTTCCGCCAGTTACAACTGCATTCATTATTATAAGTTTTAAAATTGATTTTAAACATACGTTGAAATTTATAAAAAATAGACTATTTTTGACAATCTATGACTTTACTATATGAATTTGGTAAATATCTAAAGCTTTTAGGAGCGATGTTTCGTAAGCCGGAAAAATTTTCCATGTATTGGAAAGAAACCCTTCGGCAGATGAATGATATTGGGGTAGGCTCTTTATCTATTATTGGACTTATTGCGCTTTTTATTGGTGCAGTAACTTCGGTACAGTTCGCTTACCAGCTTCAAGGTTCTTTTATTCCAGCCTATTATATTGGTTACATTGTTCGAGATTCTACGATTATCGAATTAGCCCCAACGATTTCTTGTTTAGTTTTAGCAGGTAAAGTGGGTTCTAATATTGCGGCTGAAATTGGAGGGATGCGTCAAAAAGAACAAATTGATGCCTTGGAGATTATGGGAGTAAATACCGCAGGTTTTCTAGTGCTGCCTAAAGTTTTGGCTGCCATTGTGGTTGTACCTATGCTTGTAATCATTTCTGCAGGTATTAGTATGATTGGCGGTTACCTTGCAGGTGTACTTTCTGGCTTAGTAAAACCTACTGATTTTTTAACTGGACTTACTTATTTTTACGAACCTTATTATGTGTTCATGATGTTGGTTAAAGCCGTAGTGTTTGGTTTTATTCTTACCTCCGTTTCTTGTTATAAAGGATTTTATGTAACTGGAGGAAGTATTGAATTAGGCCGAGCAAGTACCCAAGCCGTAGTTTACAGTAATATCTTGATTGTTTTCGCTGATTATGTAATTGCCTTAATCTTAACTTAATTTAAGTCCTTCGAATATGATTCGAGTAGAAGAAATAAAAAAATCATTTGGTGAGCAGGAAGTGTTGAAAGGCATTTCGGTAACATTCGAACAAGGAAAGACCAATTTGATTATCGGACGTAGTGGTGCGGGTAAAACAGTAATGCTAAAAATTTTAGTGGGTTTGTTGAATCCTACGGCAGGTGCCGTGTATTATGATGATTTAAATTTTTCTACCTTATCGGTAAAAGAAAAGAAGAAAATACGGATGCAGGTAGGTATGTTATTCCAAGGCTCTGCCCTATTTGATTCGATGACCGTAGAAGAGAATATTCGATTCCCTTTAGACATGTTTACTAACGATACTAAATTAGAAAAGGAAAATCGGGTCAATCATTGTTTAGAGCGTGTCGAGTTAGAAGGAAGCAATAAAAAATATCCTGGAGAAATTAGTGGCGGAATGCAAAAACGGGTAGGTATTGCCCGTTCGATTGTGATGAATCCAAAATATCTTTTCTGTGATGAGCCGAATTCAGGGCTTGATCCGAAGACCTCTATCCTTATTGATGAATTGATTCGTAAGATTACCATTGATAATAATATCACTACGGTAATCAATACCCACGATATGAACTCGGTAATGGAAATTGGCGATAATATTGCCTTGCTTTATCATGGAGAGTTGGCATGGGTAGGAAACAAAGACGAAGTATTGGATAGCCCAAGTGAGACTTTACAAGATTTCATCTTTGCTTCTCCGTTCTTACAACGTTTACGAAAGGCCTATAATCAATAACTCCCTATCGATTTAATGCACCACAAACGCTAATCGTTTGTCCAGAAACATAGGTCGACAAATCAGAAGCCAGAAATAAAGCCACATTGGCTACTTCTTCCCCTTGCCCAAGGCGTTTCATTGGTATATTTTGTAAATAATTAGCTTTAACCTCTTCACTTAATTCTTGAGTCATGTCTGTTTCAATAAATCCTGGAGCAATGGCATTGCATCGAATATTTCTAGATCCAATTTCATGAGCAACCGATTTGGTAAACCCAATGATTCCTGCTTTAGATGCGGCGTAATTGGCTTGTCCAGCATTTCCAGTCATTCCCACAATAGAACTCACATTAATGATTGAGCCATTACGCGCTTTCATCATAGGACGAAGAATTTGTTTTGTTAAATTAAAGATCGATTTGAGGTTGGTTTCAATTACCGCATCCCATTGATCTTCATTCATTCGAAGTAAGAGATTATCGCGTGTAATTCCTGCATTATTGACCAAGACATCAATACGACCATATGCGGCTATCACTTCTTTAATCAATTCTTCTGCAGCTTCAAAAGACGCTGCATTTGATTTAAAGCCTTTGATTTGCGCGCCCATAGCTTGAAGTTCCGTTTCTAATTTATTGGCTCTTTCTTCAGAAGATACATAAGTAAAAGCTACGGTAGCCCCTTCTGCGGCAAATTTCCGAACCATGGCTTCGCCAATTCCTCGGGTGCCTCCTGTGATTAAGGCGATTTTATCCGTTAATAATTTCATATTAAATAGGTCTGATTAATTGGGTAATTATAAGTTTTGCCCAAAATTACATAAAATTATAGGTCAGAGCAGCGAAATTTAGGACTTATTTGCTAATTTGCCTTTTCTACGAAAAAATTAATTCATCTGAATAATAAACATTGAGAAATCCAGCCATCGATTGGTTTTATAAAGCCTTAAACTTAGAACTTCCAGAATTAAGCAAATTGGATGCCTATGTGGATTATATTTTGCCTAAAATTGCTCCACATAGTGAAGATTTGTACGAAATGGAATTTTATGCTGAAAAACCGTGGTTAGAAATTCGTGATGATGATCAATTTTTAGATGCTGTACTTCATATTTTCAAGAAAGAACAAAATTTAGAAATCAAACAGAAAGGAGAAGATGATGGTAGAGATTATTTGCGATCCATTGATGGAAATGTAGAAAAAGGATCATGGACCTATCTTCAAAAACAAAGTTCCAATATCATTCTAATCAAAACCTCATCGAGTTATGAGCTTTTTGAAAAAGTATTTATCAATCCTGATTTTTTCATCTTAAAAAAACATGGCTATAAACATAAATCGGGCAATCGAAAATATTTCTTTATGGCCAGAGAAAAACGAGTCAAAAATTTAGAATGGCGAGAAATTGTAGAATTACTTTATAATATCTATCGCTTTAGAATTCGCTTTATTCTATTTCTTGCAGGCATCTTAGTTTTTGTGATTATTATTTTATTCTTATCCTTTATATAATCCTTCAAAACGTAAAACTATGCCTCCCATCAATTTCCAAAACAAGACTTTTCTTTTAGTAGAAAATGCCAGCAATGGAACGGTCAACACAGATACCATTTTTAAATACCAACAAGAGGAGGATTTGGTAACTGCAGATTACTTTGGGGGTACCGTTCGATATGGAAAAATCATTGCTCAACTTCAGGGCCAACAATTAGACATGCGCTATCAATGTTTAACAACCAACAATGAATTGAAGGCAGGAAAAGCGATCGCTGATATTCAATTTAATGAAGAGGGAAAAATGACTTTGCATTTAAAATGGGAATGGCTTGGGGATCATCCTTCGAGTGGGCTTTCTTTTTATGTAGAGCAATAAAAAATATTTCCTATATGCACTTGATTCAACCTACTATTTCATTAAAAGCCCAGTACCTGGATATGCTCGCCGATTGGCATCAAACCGGAGAAGATTTAGTTCCCTTCCCCATAAAGTATGATCCTTCTAATTTTGAACAAATGGTCAATCGTTTGCTAGAGGCACAAACCATTGCCGATGAGGGTTTCGTTTGTCACTCTACTTTTTGGCTTGTCAATTCCGACAATAAAATTTTAGGTGTTAGTAATCTTCGCCACGAACTTAACGACCATCTTCTCAAGGAGGGGGGACATATCGGCTACGGTATCCGCCCTAGTGAAAGAAGAAAAGGATACGCTACATCTATATTAAGGCTTTCGCTTTTAGAAGCTAAAAAGTTAAACATTAAAAAGGTATTAGTTACTTGTGCTAAACACAATATTGGTTCCGCCAAAACAATCTTAAAGAATGGAGGTCGACTTTGGAAAGAAGTAGATCTTAACGGGGAAACGAATCAAAATTACTGGATAGCCAATTAATTATATTATGAAAAAAAAGCTCTTCATCTTTTGTCTTTTCTTTGTTGTCATTTTCTTTGTCTTAATCAATATCAGACCAAGACCTAAAGCACTAGATTAATATTTATTTCACCCACAAAAAGAAACGAACTCCACCCATCTTACCGTCCAATTTTTAGGGAATACGAATATCTTAATTAGCGATGGGAAAACGCATCTTTTAACCGATGCCTTCTTTAGTCGCCCTTCTGCGTGGAAGGTACTCTTCGGAAAAGTTAGCCCAAATAAAGAGCGCATTCAAAAAGCTTTAGATCAAGCAGGAATAAAAAAATTAGATGCGATCATTCCAGTACATTCCCACTTTGATCATGCGATGGATGCTCCGCTGGTTGCAGATATAACTCAAGCCACATTATTTGGTTCTTCATCTACTATGCAAATTGCAAAGGGTTATGGCTTAGATCAAAACCAGCAAATTATTCCACCTCTTAATCAAGCTATTCCTGTAGGGGATTTTCAAATCACTTTTATAAAATCTCGTCATTGGCAATACCCTGATGCATTGTACTTTTTTGAAATATCAAAATAGTATGTGCGTTAATCTATCTTAAAACCATAGCGGTGCGTTCTACCTATTTTTTATTGATCGTGGATT
>JAHDCJ010000151.1:0-1713 GCA_020629935.1 Saprospiraceae bacterium
AAAATACTACCTTGAAGTAGTGGCTAAGAAAAAAATATACCGACCTAGATATCGAAAAAGAAGAGCTTATGGAACAGCCCTTTTAGTATTTTGGAGTTATTTAAAAGTTGGATTATTGAGTAAGATATTTGGTGCTTCTTATTTACAAAAAAGAATACCCAAATTAAATGCTAAGAATGCAATTCGGGTAAAAACAACCATACTTGAACTCCAAGGCTTATTTATAAAATTTGGACAGTTAATTTCTGTTCTTTCCAATATTTTGCCTGATGAATTTAGAAAACCATTAGAGTCTTTACAAGATGATCTTCCCCCAAGACCCTATGAAGAAGTTGCCCAAACTATTCATCAAACTTATGGAAAAAAGATAGAAGAAGTGTTTGATTCTTTTGATAAAACTCCATTAGCTGCGGCTTCCATTGGACAAGTACATCGTGCAATTTATAAGGAAGAAGAAGTTGTCGTCAAAATTCAACATGCAAATATTAAAGACATTGCAAAAGCGGATTTGAATATCATTGAAAAGATTGTAAAATTGGGTTCTTTTCTATTTTCCATTGAAGGATTTGATCACATGTATTTACAGGTTAGACAAATGGTTGAAGAAGAATTGGATTATAAAAAAGAAGCGAGTTCAATGCTTCGAATTCATCAAAACTTAAAGGATGAAATTGCGCTTAATATTCGGATTCCTAAAGTGTATGAATCGTTAAGTCATCAAAATATTATGGTTTCTGAATTCTGCAAAGGAGTCAACATTGGGCATGTGGAAGAATGGAAATCTTGGGGCTTAAACGAAGAAGAATTGGGTGACCGAATCATCACTTTATTTTGTAAGATGATTTTAGTTGATGGCTTTTATCATGCAGACCCCCACCCTGGCAATATCATGGTTAATCCAGAAGGAGAATTGATATTGCTCGACTTTGGCGCAGTGGCCGAATTAAAGCCTTCCATGAAAAATAACATCCCTGATTTCATTCAAGCCATCCTCAAAAACGATAATGAAAAGATGGTGGACGCGATGCGCAAAATGGGTTTTATTTCCAATAATAAAAATGCTAATAAGGTAGCAGATAATTTCTTAAATACGATTAAAGATTTAATTCAAAATGAAATTAAGTTTAATAATTTAAATGTAGAAGTTAACCTTAACGCAAAGAGTATTTTACAGCTCGTTAGTGCATTAGATATTAGAGAAATGACAAAGACTTTTCAAGTACCCAAAGACTGGGTATTATTAAATCGTTGTTTGGCTTTGATCATGGGTTTAACAAATCAAGTGGCTCCAAACTATAACCCAGTAGGAACAATAAAGCCTTTTGTAAAAAATCATCTGTTATACAAAGAAGGTGGCCTTAGTCAATTCATTATGGATACCTTAAAAAATCAAGTTGTTACGGCGATTTCCTTACCCAATGATTTATCAAGATTATTGAACAAGGTCAATAAAGGCGAAATTGAAATGGAGATTGGCGGCTTTCGATCTGGGGTAAAATTGTTTTATTTTCTTGGGCAACAATTTCTATTTGCTGGCTTGGCAATTCTATTCTTTTACTTAGCCAATCAACATGGAGAACCATCTTCCCTATCCTATTATGCATGCTATGGACTGGGCATATTCTCCACAATTAATTTTTTAAGAATCTGGTGGAAAGCGGGCAAAATCAATATGGATTACTAAAAATATTTTTTATCTATTGACTTAAGATT
>JAHDCJ010000151.1:1813-3000 GCA_020629935.1 Saprospiraceae bacterium
TTCAGAAGAAAGTTTAGGTAAGGTGAAATAAAAAACGGAACCTTCATCAATTATGGACTCCACCCATAATTTTCCATTATATTTTTCAATAATTTTTTTACACGTAGCTAGTCCAATTCCAGAGCCGCTGTAAGTGTCATTTCGATGTAGTCTATAGAAAGGTGTAAAAACTTTCTCTAACTGTTCTTGAGGTATACCGATGCCATTATCTTTGATCAAAATCAGATAATTTTTTTCTTGATCTTTCACCTCAACACTAATAATAGGTTGATTATTTTCTTTTTGATATTTGATACTATTCCCAATCAGATTTTGAAAAATTTGAACCACGTCATTGAAGCGCATTTTTAATAATGGGAAGTGTTTTGGCGGATGAATAATTGCATCTTTTTCAATGATATCAGAAAGCAAATTTTTATTTACCATATCAAATACATCTTTTAGATGAATCGTGGTATACTTTCCTTCTAGTGTTTTACCTGCAACTGCGTATTCCAAAAGATCATCAATAAGGCTATTTAATTGTTGCGAAGAATTCATGATAAACTCAAGGTAGCTTCTTCCTTCCGCATCTATTTTATCTTTATAGTCAGTGAGTAATAACTCACTAAATCCACACATATTTCGAAGAGGAGCTTTCAAATCATGCGAAGCCATAGAAGTAAAATATTTCAATTCTTGGTTGGTTTCTTCCAAAGCCAATTGGGCGAGTTTCAATTTAGTAATATCCTCTACAAAAACGATAGCTCCGTCTATTGTTCTATTTAAAGTATAAGAAGGAAGATAATGTACATGTAGATATTTTATTTCTCCATTATTAAATACACGTTTCCCTTCAAATGAAATACATTCACCGTTGAAAACTCGCTTAAATAATTTTATGTATTTCGGCGTGCTCTCTCCCAAAAGAATCTCGATATGTTTTCCAAATAAATCTTCTCGCTTACGCTCAAACCAATTCTCATAAGTTCGATTATTAAAACGGTAACAAAAGTTTTTATCTATGATAGAAATACATGCAGGTAATGAATCGGCCAAATCTTTAACTTCAAATTGAAGGTTGAGTAATTCTTTACTCTTATTTAAAATGATTTGGCGCCAATTAGAAATTAAAGGAAAAACGAATTGATCTTCAAATTCATTGGTCTCAATAAAGATATCATCTACCTCTGATTTAAAAACAATAT